>CAJMDF010000015.1 GCA_905212085.1 uncultured Clostridium sp. | reverse complement strand
ATATAACTGACGATTTTGATGTAAGAGTTACTTTTGAAACAATGAATAACAGAGGAAAACCATTAACTAATTTAGAACTTTTAAAAAACAGACTAATGTACTTATCTACTTTTTTTAATAAAAATGATAATAAAAATTATGAAATAAGATTACAAAATAGAATTGATACAGCTTGGAAAAATATTTATGATTCTTTAAATTACGAAAATTCAAAACTCTCAGATGATTTATATTTGAAAGCCCATTGGATAATATATAAACGTCTTAGTAAAAAAAACGGAAGTGCTTTTATTGACGATATATTGAATAATGAATTTTCTGTTGACAATGGCGAGTTCTATCAACTTTGTTGTAAAGATTTGAATTATGACAAAGCTTTTGAGATGTTACATAACTATATTGAAAGCTTAGAATTGTATAGCAAATATTGGGCGATTGTAAATACTCCAAAAGATACTAATTTAAAGCTTTCAAAACAAGAAATGTATTGGCTAAACAGACTTTCAAGATTACCCGATTTGTTTTATGCAAAAGTTTCTACAATGGCTGTTGTAGCAGAAAAGGATATATGTATTGAGGATAAAATAGAATTTTATAATCTTCTAGAAAATTTTATTTTTATATTCAAATTGTTGGCACAAGATAAAAATGATATGAGTTTTTTAATCGCAGCAACAAGAAATTTGTTATTGTGCCACAAAAATGAAAAAAGTAGCAAATTAAAAGATTTATTAAATACAATAAGACAACATGAAATATTACCTCTAAATAGAGAGTGTATACTTAAAGCGATTGATAGATTTCACGAATATATTTCAAATAAAAATTATTATAACTGGAATGGCTTAAAATATTTTTTATTTGAGTATAACGACTCTTTACAGATACAAAATGCTGCTGTTGTCGAATGGTATAAAAGTCAAAATATCTCTATTGAACATATTCTACCTCAAGACCCAAAACGGGAATACTGGCAGAATGTTTTAAAACAATATAATCTATTAGAAAAGGAAGAAGAACAAATAAAAATTATTAATTCTTTAGGTAACCTTTTACTACTATCAACAGGATCTGAAAATAGTAGTTTAAAAAATTATAGTTTTCCTGTAAAAAAAGATATTTCCATTGAGTCAGGTAAATTTGCATATTGCTATGGTTCGCGTTCTGCAATTAAAATATCAAAAGAAAAAGTATGGACGATTAAGCAAATATATGATCGTTCTCAAGAACTTTTTAATTTTATGTACAGGCATTGGTTAAGTTCATATATTGATAAAATTGAATGGGATAGCAAAGTAAAAAAACTTAATTTATACAATTTTGAATATAATGAATTAAATGTTGAAGATTATAATGATTTAGAAAATAAGTTAAAAAACATAGATACTTCAAAAGAAAGAAGTGAAGCTGAACGTAAATTAAAATATTTACCTGAAGATGACTTGTATGAAAAAAAATTAGAATCATTTTTTGATAAAGATGTATTCTACATCAAAAAAAATCCATCTAATATTTCATATCTTAATAATAGATTTACCTACGTTGTTGAAAAAGACAAGTTAAATAATTTAACATTTTTTAAATGTGGTACAAAAATAAATGACAAGTTTTATAGAATTCAATATAACTTTATAGAAAATCAATTATGGATAAATACCTGGAATGAAGATGGGGAATATTATTTTGAAGATATAAAAATTTTACCTGATTTACTAAAACGTTTTATTAAATCCTTTTTGAGGTACTTGAGAAAAACAACAGAATATAATTTAATTAATTAGCATATATTAAAAATCGGTTCCGTATGGTTCCGAAAAAAGTTCCGTTAAGGTTCCGTTTATGAACAGAAAAATTTTTTTCTGGAACTTCTGTTAAATTTTTGACAATGAATGTCTTACTACTGTCCTTATCTTTTTTCTTACGGAAATAACCCTTTGGGGCATGTCAATTAAATTTTTTCGGTATTTTTAGACATATAAAGGACAGTAATCAGACATTTTGGACTTTTCTGAAACCCTAAATTTATTTAAAATTATTTACCAACAGCGACTTTAAGGCAGGTTCCACTTTTCTGTACTGTCCTGTTTCTTTACATGCGTAATTCAGCTATATTAAGAAAATCTCAATCTATCCGTACAGTCCGAAAAAAGTCCAGTTCGGCAGTTTGATTTTTTTGGAATACTTAAAATTCCGACCTAAAAAAGCCCACACAAAGCGGGCTTTCCAAAAATATCAATCTATCCGTACAAATCAATCCGGACGTGAAATTACAATTTCCGACTAAAAAAATCAAGATATATTTGAAACACACCCCTATTAGTTCAAAAAAATCAAATTCCTGCAATGTCTGTTCAATGATACCACCTAAATTTAAAATTTTGAAAAATTTTTCAACACTGTTATAAAAGAACAACCAGTTTCAGAATTTTTTGATTTTTCCTAATTTAGTTCATTCTAATTGTTGAAAAAAAATATGCCGCAACTCGGAATTGAACCAAGGACACAGGGATTTTCAGTCCCTTGCTCTACCAACTGAGCTATTGCGGCATATTTTTATTTTATTGTCAAATTTATTATTTTTATTTCGCGGGCAACAAAATATTCTTTTGGAGTAAATGGTGATAAATATTTAATTGCCACGTTTTTTATTATACTGGCTGAAAAATTTCAGTCAAGGACTTTTTTAAGAATTATGAGGAGCAATGTATAATGTTACATTACGACCTTCTAATTGAGGTTTTTTCTCTATCACTACAGGCATGTTTTCCAAATCTTTAACAAATTTATTTGCCAAATCAAATGCCAAATTTGAATGTTGCATCTCACGCCCACGGAGCATGACAACTATTTTTACTTTATTTCCTTGAGCTATAAATTTTTCTATACTTTTAATTCTGACTTGATAGTCATGTGTATCAATCTTATAACGGATTTTTATTTCTTTAACATCTACTGTATGCTGTTTTTTCTTAGCTTCTTTTGCTCGTTTTTCAAGTTCATATTTATATTTTCCATAGTTTAGAATCTTAGCTACCGGAGGATCTTGGTTAGGATTTATCAAAACTAAATCTAAATCTTCATCATAAGCCATTTGTAAAGCTTTTACTGTAGGAACTACCCCTTGATTTTCTCCATTTTGATCAATTAATCTTACTTCTTTTGCTCGAATTCTTTCATTCATTATCGGTTGATTTTTATTGTTTCGGTTATCGTTAGTAGCTATTGTTCTATCTCCTATGTTTTAAATTGTTGTTATTACAATGATTATCGTAACACAAAATTAAAAATTTTACATATTGCTAATTAAGAAAAATGTAACAAAATGTAAAAATCAATTTTTATTGAATTTTAGCGATTTTCCAAGGATTTTCATTTTTTATTACATATTTTGATTAAAGTTTATAAAAAAAGAGCCGAATATTAAAACATAAGAGAAATAACTTTTAGCGAACAGTAGAATGATAAGGAGTATTTTATGAAAAAAGAATTTGAAACTGAAAATTCAACCCCAGAAGTTTTTTTAGACTTAAACAACGGTGAATATCTGCAATTTGATATGACCTTACCGATACAAATTCTATTTGATGATGTTATGAATTTCGTATCAAAAACAGATTTTGAAAGTTAGTGAAAATAAAAACTTTGTAAAAAGCATCGATTATTATTTTAATCGATGCTTTTTTTGTTATAAAATATAGAAAATTGTCGATGTTTATGAAATAATTATTTTATTAAAATTTGTGTTGCAAAGAGGGATATTATATGAATAAATTTACAAGATTAGCATTTATCTTATCGGTTATACTTTTAGGTATTCTACCGGCAAATGCCGATTTTAAAGAGCATTTTGATCTTGGGCAACAATATTTATCAAATTACCAATACTCAGGTGCTATCACTGAATTTAAAAGTGCCTTAAGAATAAATTATTTAGATAATTCCGCAAGAATTGGTCTAATTAATTCTTACCTGGCAAGGGGCAGATATTATGCAAACACTGATAAAGATTACAAAAAAGCTGCAAATGACTATAGAGCTGCATTGTTTTATCTTGTATACTACCCAAATGCAAATCAAGTTAAAAACTCATCTCAAGCAATTGTAATGGCAACATCTGCACTTAATCAGTGCTTAAATAACAGTGATTTTGATACATCCCCTCAAAACAGACTTACAACAGCAAAACAACTACGAGCTGAAGGAGATTTTGCAGCAGCAGGATATGAATTTAATCAGACACTTTCTGATAAAAATTTAATTAAAGAAAGTTTTGAACAAACAGGTGATATTATGAAACTGCTTGGTAACGATGCAAAAGCTGCAGAATACTATAAAAAAGCTGTAGCAGTAGCTCCTAATGATATTGATCTAAGGCTGTCTTATGCAAAAATGCTTGACAAATTGGGAAAAGAAGATGAAGCTGTTAATGAATATAATTATATATTATCTAAAACAACAGACAATAAAGATGTCCTTTATTCTTTAGAACGGATATACAAAAGAAAATTGGAAGATTCTCCAAACGATGCTTCTGTAACTGCGAATCTTGGAGCTATTATGCAAAAAGCAGGCAATTATGATGAAGCTCTTAGATATTACTCAAAAGCAGAATACTTAGATCCATCAAATGTTAATACCAGACTGAATGTTGGAACATTATACCAACAAAAAGGGGATTACAAAACTGCTATCACTGCCTATGATTCTGTTTTAATAATATATCCCGATAATGCTCTTGCAAATTTATACAAAGCCCAATCTCTTTCTGCAATGGGCGATAAAAAAGGGGCACTGGATTTGTATAAAAAAGTTCTATCTCTGGAACCTAATAATGAAATTGCACAAGCAGAAATGCTTAATATGGTAAAAGATACAATGACGACTGCTCAATTTGTTGATTATATCAAGAAGAATAATCCAAATAATGCAGCGAACATTCTATATACATACGCTCTTGATTTACACAAACAAAATAAATTAAATGATTCCATTGCAATATATAACGAGGTAATAAAACTTACGCCAAGCAATCCTGAAGTATACGTAAACCTTGCTATTGCACAGGGGCAGGCAAAAAATTATGATGCAGCAATTGCAACTTTAAATACTGCAAATACAAAATTCCCAAATAATTCTCAAGTAACAGATGCACTAAAGTCAATAAGTGCACAATCTACAGATGAAAAGCTTGAAATTGCAGCAAATTACTATAATAACAAAGATTATCAAAATGCAATAAATGAATATTTAAAAATTAAACCAGCGACATCAGATACAATGCTTGGAGTTGCATCTGCATATCAAAACATGGGTAATAATGATAAAGCTATTGAATACTACAAACAGGCTTTAAATCTTGCACCCACAAATTCAGATATAGCATATTATATAGCAGCTCTATATGCAGACAAAGAAGATATAACGAATTCAAAAACTTACGCAGAGAAAGCTCTGGCTTTAAATAAAACAAATAAACAAGCACAAGAATTACTTGAAAGTCTAAATGCACAAATAGCATCACAAGAATTAGAACAAGCAATATCACTATTTGATTCTGAAAAATACACAGAAAGTCTTTCAATGCTTAATAAGATATTAACATCAGAGCCAAATGATGCTTATGCACTTTATTATAGAGGCATGATCTACGATACACAAAAAAAATATACTCAAGCAATAGCAGACTACAAAAAAGCAATTGGAATAAATCCTGATTTAACAATAGTTAATTACCTAATAGGCGTTGATTATGATATGTTAGCCCAATACAAAAATGCAATATCACATTACAAGGCATTCACAACAACATATTCAGAGAATGATGAATACTTAAAATATGCTCAAACAAGACTTAGTGAACTAAAACAATATGATAAATAAAAAAGTACAAACCCTAATCCAAAGCAAAGTATCACTTGCCCCAATGGCAGGTATAACTGACTATGTTTTAAGAAGTTTAATCAGAAAATATTCTAAAAACGCTCTTTTGACAACGGAAATGATAAGTTCTGAGTACCTAGCTCAAACCATGAATGGCAGAAGCGGTATTGAAATTTTAAAACGCGATAATAACCATTCACCTATTTCATATCAAATTAGCGGGCATAAGCCTCATATGATGAAACAGGCAGCAGAATTCTTAAACAACTATGCTGATATGATTGACATTAATATGGGTTGTCCTGTAAAAAAAGTAGTTGGCGGACAGGACGGAGCTGCCTTAATGAGAAATCCTAACCTTGCGGCAGACTTAGTCAAAGCAGTAAAAGATGGGACAGATAAACCAGTAAGTGTAAAATTCAGATTAGGCTATACTGCAGATGAGATGAATTATGTTGAATTCGGGCAACAAATGCAAGAAGCCGGAGCTGAATTTATTACAATACATGGTCGCACTCGGTCACAAATGTATTCTGGGAATGCTGACTGGGCAAAAATAAGAGTATTAAAAGAAAATGTCGATATACCAGTCTTTGCAAACGGTGATATAACAAGCATTGATGACGCAATAAAATGTCTTGAACTATCCAAAGCTGATGGAGTTGCAATAGGACGCGGAGCAATTGGAGATCCTACTCTTATTGCAAGAATTGAGCACTATCTGTACTCAGGAGAAAAACTTCCAATCCCGCCATTAGAAGATAGAATTGAAATGCTTAAATACCACCTAAATGAAGAAATAAAACTTAGGGGAGAAAATGTTGGTATAAAATTTATGCGGAAATTTTATCCATACTATTTATCAGGTTTTGAAAATGCAAAAGTATTACGTTCTAAACTTGTATTAGAAGAAAATTATCAAACAATCCTTAATTTGCTGCAATCCTCCTATCAAAAAAGTTAATTTTTACAAATATAAAAATTAGCCCCTTGGAAAATTTCAGAGGCTAATTTTTTAAATTATTACTAATTTATATTAAACACTTACATTCTTTCAGGAGCTGTAACTGCTAATATATCTTCTAATGCATTATGAAGAACTGTTTTTACACTCCAAACAAGAGCAATTCTTGCGTTCATCATTTCTTTATCATCAGAAATTACACGATTTGCATTATAGAAAGAATGGAATTCTGATGCCAATTCTTGTACATATCTGCAAATTGTATAAACTTGTCTTGATTCAGCTGAATTTTTAATTACAGACTTATATTCTTCCAATTTTAAGATTAATTGTCTTGCTGTATCAATTGTTGGAATAACCATATCTGCATTAAAATCTTTGATTAATGCATTCAATTCAGCTTCACTCATTGGAGCTGGAGCTTTTTCACCGGTTTCAGTATTAATTTTTTCAGCTACAACATTCCTTAAAATAGAACAAGCTCTCGCATGAGCATATTGCACATAGAAAACAGGATTTTCATCTGTACTTTTCTTTGCAAGTTCAATGTCAAAATCAAGAGTTGTATCAATATTTCTCATTGACATCCAGAAACGAGTAGCATCAACACCAACTTCATCAATCAAGTCTTCCAGAGTAACCATATTTTTACGTTTACCCATTCTGACTTCATTACCATCAATTACAAGGTTTACTAATTGACCTAAAAGAACTTCTAGTTTATTAGGGTCATAGCCCAAAGCCTCAATTGAAGCTTTTACACGAGCAACATAACCATGATGATCTGCACCCCAAATATTAATCATTCTATCAAAACCGCGTTCCAATTTATCAATATGATATGCAATATCAGCTGTCAAATAAGTATTTGAGCCATCTGCTTTTTTGATTACCCTATCTTGATCATCACCATAATCTGAAGATCTAAACCAATCAGCACCTTCCGATTTGTATATTTTTCCGCTTGCTTTTAATTTATTTACACATTCTTCAACTTTACCTGATTTATGCAAAGACAATTCTGAATAAAAATTATCAAAATGTACTTTAAATTTATCTAATAAATCACGTTGAACTTTTTCTTCATAATCTTTTGCAAAATCACAAAGTTTTTGCAAAGGAATAAGAGTAACATCATTTTGAACTTGTTTCAAAATTTCACTGTTATCTTCTATAAATTTTTTAGCAACAGGAATTAAATAATCTCCAGGATAATAATTTTTTCTTTCAATTTCATCAGTCGGGAAATCAATATCTTCACCAAGCTCCTGACGAATTCTAATTGCAAGAGAATTACCTAATTTTTGAATTTGAGAACCTGCATCGTTGATATAAAATTCTTGATATACATCATGTCCATAGAATTTTAAAAGATTTGCCAACACTGATCCCATAGCAGCCCAACGCCCATGACCGATGTGGAAAGGTCCAGTTGGATTTGCTGATACATATTCAAGGATAATTTTTTCAGCTTCTATATTTTCAGGTTTCCCGAAATCTTTTTTGCGAGTAAAAATTTCTTCAACTAAATCAGATAATATTTTTTTTCCGGCTTTAAAGTTTATAAACCCGCCAATTACAGTATATTCATTATCTTCTTTATTGATATATTCAAGAATTGAATTTGCAATCTGTGGAGGTGCAATTTTAGCAAATCTAGCTAATGATGATACATTTACTGCATAATCACCAAAATCAGAATTTTTAGGACGTTCAGGATTTAAAGAACCACTTTTATACTCTGTCATCACACCCAGTTTATTCTCTTTAATAGCTAATTCAACAGCATTTTCAATCTCATTTATAAAATAATCTTTAATCATATTTTTCTCCATAATTCTCATCAATATGAGATAATTATACAACAAAAAAACTATATGAAATCTAATGTTTGTAATATAATATTATTATGATGAATGTCCAAAACATTATTGACAGAATAAGAGAAATTTTAGACGATGAAACACTTGATCAGTTGAAAGAAGAACTGAACAGTTATCACGTTGCTGATTTAGCGGACATATTTCAAGAATTAAAACCTGAAGAAAGATTGCAGTGCTTTAAATTATTAGATTTAGACAAAGCTGCTGACTTAATGGAATATCTTCCACCCCAAATGCAAGTCGAATTATTAAGTGATATTGATGAAAATATGGCATCTCAAATTTTGACTCAATTACCTCACGATGCTGCTGCTGACGTTTTAGGGGATATGGAAGAAGACGAAAGTGAAACTTATTTAGACAAACTTCCACATAAATTTTCAGAAGAAGTAAGAGAATTATTAACATACAACGAAGACACAGCCGGCGGGATTATGAACCCATCTGTATTAACTGTAAATTCTGACATGAGCGTACAAGATGTCTTAAACCATATTAGAATTAAAGCTGAACAAGATAATATGGAACTTTATTATGTCTATGTTGTTGACAAACAAAATCACCTATTAGGAGTTGTTTCTTTAAGAAAATTATTAACATCTCCTACAACTCAAAAAGTTGAAGATATTATGATTTCAGATATTGTAAAATTGCATGTTGATGATTATAGCGATTTTATTATTGATGAATTTATGAAATATCAATATAATGCATTACCTGTTGTTGATCTTTATAACAGACTAAAAGGAATGATTACTTGGGATGATGTCCATGATTTATTTGAAGAAGAAACAACAGAAGAGATTTACCAATCTTCAGGTATTTCTACAGAAGTAGTTGATGAAGATGAAATTCTGTCAGGAAATATTTTGAATGCAATAAGAGCTAGAACTCCTTGGCTTTTTATTACTTTAATCGGAGAATTTATAGCAGTTAATGTCGGTCATCATTTTGATCATACATTACAAGCATTACCGATAATTGCAATATTCATGCCTTTACTTGCAGGCCTTGGAGGTAACATCGGAACTCAAAGTATTACATTAATGGTAAGAGGACTTTCTACAGGTCAAGTAACATTAAGTTCAGCGCTTCACCACATATTAAGAGAAACATTTATTGGACTTTTTATAGGTACAATTTTTGGAACTTTAGTAACTCTCGTTACATGGGGATGGCAACATAATATAGAATTAGGTGCAGTAGTCGGAATTGCAATGGCAATAAATATGACTATGGCAACAATAATAGGTACATTTACACCATTTGCGCTAAAAGCAATGAAAGTAGATCCTGCAGTCGCATCAGGTCCTGTTATTGCGACAACTATAGATGTTTTAGGGTTGGCAATATACTTTACTCTTGTGTCAACTTTTTTAATTAAGGTTATGTAATAAAGGTAAGAAAAAATGACAAATCAAATTCAAAGAAACAGAAGAGATGTAAACAGAACAAGATCATTTATAAAACATGCAAAACAAGCCAGAGAAGAACGTTCATCATTTGCAAAAGTTCTAATCGGAATGATAATAGTATTTATAGGAGTACTATTAAGTATTTTTGTACTTGCAGATAATGAGAATTTCTTAGCAGAGCATTTTGGAGAAGATTCTTTTATCACAAAATTATTTGAAAACTTATCAGTAAGCAACAACAATAAAGAACATGCGGATTTTGCATTACCTTTTGGGCTAAGAAGACAAAACATACTATTTTTAGGTGTTGATGCAAGCGGCAATCCAAACGATTTATGGACAGGGACAAGAACTGATACAATAATTTTAGTTAATATTGACCCAAGAACAAAATCTGTAAATGCTTTATCTATACCAAGAGACAGCAAAGTATACTTACCAGGTGATAACGGAGTAAATAAAATCAATGCAGCTCATGCAATAGGTGGCATTGAAATGACTAAAAGGACAATTGAAGATACACTGGGCGTACACATTGATAAATATATAATGGTACATGATAATGCTGTAAAAGAAATTGTAGATGCAATGGGTGGAGTAGATGTATATGTTGAAAAGCCAATGCATTACAACGATTATTCAGGCAATTTACATATTAATTTTACCAAAGGAGACCATCATCTAGACGGACAAAAAGCTGTTGAATATTTAAGATTTAGACATGATGCATTAGGTGATATTGGTAGAACACAAAGACAACAATGGTTATTAAGAAGTATTCTTACAAAACTAAAACAACCTTCTACAATAGCAAAAATTCCTGACATTATATCAGTTGCAAAAAAATATGTAAAAACAGATATGTCATTCTATGAAATGTCGCAATATGCAGCATTAGCAAAACATATTGATATGGATAAAATAGAAGTAGCAATGTTACCTGGAGCACCAAACCAAAAAGGATATATAAGCTACTGGATATTGGATCCTGAAAAAACTCAAGAAGTAGTAAACAGAGTAATTTATAGAGATAAAGAAAAGTTTGACGAACTTGATCAAATGACAGCCTCTGTATTATCATCAGATTCTGCAAAAGGTCAATTAATGGCAGAGAATCTTAAAGCTGCAGGGATTGATGTAAAATGTACAGGAAAATCTACAAGATCACACTCTCAATTTATTGCTCACTCAAGCAAAGTCACAAATGATTATTATAATTGGTTAAAAAAGAAAAATGAAGCATTCAGCGGACTTCAATTTGTTTATGATCCGGTAAATTATCAATGTGGCGAAACTGATTTTACAATCATCTTATCGGGGAATTAATATCCCCGTTTTTTGTGCCTGTAGCTCAGCTGGATAGAGCGTTTCCCTCCGAAGGAAAAGGTCGTGCGTTCGAATCGCATCAGGCATAAAAAAGGTCAATGTCTCAGTAGATATTGACCTTTTTTTATCTGATTGATAGCGTATTAGAATGCCATTAGCGTTCGAGCGAAATTTTTGCAGAGGGCGTAAAGATTTTATTTAAGCAATTTTTATTGCTATAATAAAATCTGGAGTCCCGTTTAACGCAAAAATTTCAAGACAATCGCATCAGGCACGATTTCTATAACCGTAAGCATCTATTTCAATGTAACGATTAATAGTCTTTAATTTTAAATCTAAATCTTGTCGAGTGGCACTCACCTTATTCGGATAAATTTCATACATTTTTTTATGATAATCATCGGTAAGATTTGGCATTACAACATTCGCCCCACTCTGTAATGCAAGTAATCTTCCATCAGGCCTTAATGACTCCATTGCTGTCGTTGCGGGAATATTTATATCTTTTAATAAAATTCTTGTAACTGCCATAACCTTTATTGATAAATCTAAATTCCCAGTATCTGCATCTTTCAAAGGTGTATCAGGATGAGGAATAAATGGACCAATCCCTATCATATCTGCATTTAATTCTTTGAAAAATAAAATATCATCTGCTAAAGATTCAATAGTCTGTTCAGGTAAACCGACAAGACAGCCAGTACCAGTTTCATAACCCAAATTTTTTAAATCATAAAGACAACGCTTACGATTATCGAAATCTGCATAAGGATGCATTTTTTTATACAAACATTTGTCAGTAGTTTCTATTCTTAACAAATATCTATCTGCACCTGCAGCTTTAAACGCTTTATAATCTTCAAAACTTTTTTCTCCTACACTTAATGTCAATGCAACTCCTAAATTTTTTATTGCAGATATTATTTCACACATTAATTTTGTATTAAAGTAATCATCTTCTCCAGATTGAAGAACAATTGTTTTAAAGCCTTCAGCAACACCTTTTTTAGCAATATCTATAATTTCATCTTTAGATAATCTATAACGATTGACATGTTTATTTGAAGATTGCAGCCCACAATAAAGACAATTGCGTTTACAAATATTAGAAAATTCAATCAAACCTCTTAGATGCACACCGTCACCTACATATTTTTTGCGAACTAAATCTGCTTCTTTAAAAATATCAGTGTCAGGAGATTTTAATATGTCAATAATTTCTTTTTTAGATAAATTCATAAAAAAATTATATCACATCTATGAATTAATGAAATTTTATATTATAATAAATATGGTTGACAGCCGGTTTTTTAACAAAAATCGAAAAAGTATATGGCTTCGTAGCTCAGTAGGATAGAGCAGCGGTTTCCTAAACCGAAGATCGCGCGTTCGAATCGCGCCGGGGCCATATACTTTTTTTAGTTTTATACAATTTAAAATACTAAAACAGCAAGCAATGCAAATAATATTAAAGGAATATTGTAATGCAAGAATGTTGGAATACACGTATCTTTAATATGTTCATGCTGACCGTCAATATTCAAGCCTGCAGTAGGCCCTAGAGTCGTCCCTGAAGCAGGAGATCCGGCATCACCTAAAGCTGCAGCTGCAGCGAATACAACAATTGCTTCCATCGGATTAAATCCAAGATGAATAAATATCGGCACAAATAAAACTGCTAATATTGGTATTGTACCAAAAGATGTACCTATTCCAATTGTAATGAACAAACCGACAACCAACATTAAAAATGCTGCTAATAGTTTTGAACCCATCATAAAAGGAATTAATCCATTAACTAAAGCATCAATACCTCCTGTTGATTTCAGAACACCTGCAAAACCTGCAGCCACAAGCATTACAAAAGCGACATACCCCATTAAGCCAATACCTTCATTAATCAAAATATCCATTTTTTCAGGATTAATAGCTCTTGTTCCAAAAATTATTGTCAAACCAATTAAAGCCCCCAAAGGCAAAGATTTAGTCCACAATTGCACTACTAAAGTTGCAATAGCTGCCAATAGAGTTATATAATGACTTCCCGTAAATCTTAAAGAACGACGTCTTTCTTCACGAAATTGAATATTTTCATATTCTCTCGGTTTTCGATAAGATACAAATACAGCCCACAAAAGTCCGCACAGCAAACCTACTCCTAATATCCAAACAGATTGCCAGACATCATTTACAGAAACACTCATTCCATTAGATGACATATTATCAGCAAGAAGTCTTTGGAAAATAAGTCCAAATCCTGCTGGGAATACAATATATGGAGTTACAAGCCCAAATGCAAGAGCACATGCAACTGCTCGTCTATCCAATTTTAATTTATTCATTACATAAATTAATGGAGGAATAATTACAGGAATGAATGCAATATGCACTGGAATCAAGTTTTGAGATGCACAAGCAAGCAATGTAAGAATTAAAAGCAATATAAATTTATTATTTTTTATTAATAATGAAATTCTTTTTGCAAGAACATCTGCAAGTCCTGTATGAGCCATAGCTGCAGCAAAAGTACCTAGCAAAATATAACTCAAAGCAGTTTCACTGTTTTGCCCCATACCACTTATAAAAACATCCATAATCTGTCCTGCATGCATTCCTGCGACTTTACCTGCAACAATTGCAGATACCAACAACGCAAGTAAAACATTTACTCGACATAAACAAAGTACACATAATAATATTACTGATACTATTATAGGGTTAAATATCAAATCCATAAAATAAAATTTTTCCTTTTTATTTTGAAATAATTTCTTCTAATTTAGGTTTTCTTCCACAAGACTTATCTTCATCGCAATACCCTAATCTTTCACATTTTGGCACAAGATAAGGTTTCAACCATGGTTCTTCTTTAATCAATTCATCACACATCATTTTTACCATAGTCCTAATCTCATATTGAGCGCGAGTACAAAGTCTTAAATTTGCAACATGAATTAATTCTCTTAAATTCAAGCTGACAACTAAAGAACTTGCAGCCGCATTCGGAAGTACAAATCTTGCATCTTCTGCAGGGATTCCTGCTTCTACAAATTCTTGATATTGCTCAGAAATTTTAGACATAAAATTCTCGAATTTTTCCTTTAATTCCGGATTTTTCTCAATAGTAGGCGGAATTATGTAATCAAATTGACCTTTTTCTTTTACATATCTTTGAGATTTTTGAGAAAAAGACATATGCCTGTGTCTTACCAGTTGATGAGTACAAGCACGTGATACATTCGAAATAGCAAAACTTACCTGTATATGCTCAATTGTTGAATAATGTCCTGAAGAAATAACTCTTTCAATCAATTTAAGCATTTTTTCCTGATCATCAGTACTGTTATAAATATTTATAGGCGAATCAGCACTATAGCATGTTCTGCAAGCTGTATATATAGTTTTAAGCATATTTTTAGGCTTTGAAATCAAATTCACAACAGGTTTGTTATTACTTTCCATACTCTTATCTCCCTACCTCTCTTCAAACATAAAAACAATTATACCACTCTTAATAAAGAGTGGCATAATGTAAATATTTTTATACAGATTAATAATTCCAAGGATAATCATCTTTAATCTGCCAGCCATCTTCTACAATTTTTCTATAACATCCAAGTCTCAAACTAGGTTGAACATTTCGATAACATGCAGAATTGGCAGTAAAATAAAATAATGAGAAGCGTTTAGCAGTATTTCCTGTAGTAGAGAACTCATTTCCACCTGTTTGAAATGTAGCAAAAAAAACATCCCTGCCTATCTTATTAGGTTTTTTCTCTCCATTTATATCAATTAAATAAGTTCCCCAAAAAGAACTAGCATCAAAATTGTACCCAATATGGTATTCTGATATTTTTAGTAAAGTTCCATCTTTAAAATAAAAACCAACATTACTTGTTAAATCTTGCTCCGTTGTTTGAGTATTAATATATTTATATGGGCACTCATTATCCATGCAGACTTTAAGAGCATCAATATAAGACAAAATATAATTATTTAATAATATTTTATCTCCACGTGGATACCAAGATACACCCCAAGATTCAATATCACCATTATTAGCTATAGCCATAGCTTCAGCTTGTTTCATTGTAGTATATACCTTTTTCAAGCGTTCAATAACAACTCGTTTTTGATAATTTCCAACAAGCACTGGAATTGTCATTGCTGCGACAACTCCAATGATACCTAAAGTAATCAAAACTTCTGCAAGTGTAAACGCAAATTTTTTTAATTTAAAGCCTTTATAAAAGTGATGTTTTATATCACTTTTATAACAATTTTTTATAAATTTGCAACTTGAAAACTCTTTTAAGGAGCTATAAAACGCCCCCCCCCCGATTTTTCAGGATGTAATAATTGTTTCATAAATCAGCTCCTTATTTAAATAATTCCTTTATGATTTTAACATATCATATTCTATTTTTCAATAATATAGTGTAACTCTTAGTTGTAGAATTACACTATATTAGCAAAAAATCAATTTTTACATTTATTACCAAGGATAATCTTTAGATATTTTCCAGCCATCATATTGTATTAGGCCCGCACAAAAATCCCCAGCATACGAACCTGCATTTTTATTACAACATTCACGACAAGTTCCAAGCAGGGTATTTCTATTTTTACTCTTTGTAACCTCTGTTACTCCAGACATATTTAAAGCACTTTTACCATTAGTATCTAATTTAAAAGTAAAAATATCCTTTCCAAATACATTAGGTAATGCATCTCCATTAATATCAACATATAATCTTACAATAGTGTATACTCCAGCGGAATTATCCACCATAAAACTGACAATTGTTCCATCTTTCAAGTATATAATATACTCAAATGCACTATACCATGACCAATCTTCTCCATTTAATCTATAGCGTTTTATATTTCTTTGATGTTCACATTTCAGTCCACAATCAATACTTACATCTAGATATTTTATAATATAATTGTGTAAAAAAGGTGATAAAACATTTTCATACGGATCACTCACAGAACCAAGATTATTCATACCCCAAGTATTCATATCTCCATTTTCATCTTGAGATGTTACAAATGCATTACTCATAACTGAATATGCCTTTTTTAAACGATTCACTGTGACAGTTTTCTGATAATTTCCAACAAGCACTGGAATTGTCATTGCTGCAACAACTCCAATGATACCTAAAGTAATCAAAACTTCTGCAAGTGTAAACGCAAATTTTTTTAATTTAAAATCTTTATAATAGTGATGTATCATATCACTATTATAACAATTTTTTATAAATTTGCAACTTGAAAACTCTCTTAAGGAGCTAAGAATCGCCCCCCCCCCGATTTTTCGGGATTTAATAGTTGTTTCATAAATCAGCTCCTTATTTAAATAATTCCTTTATAATTTTAACATATTATATTCTATTTTTCAATAAAAAAGCTTTCTTTAAAAAGAAAGCTTTTTTATAATAAATATTTAACACAAACTTATTTTTTGTTACCGTAACGTTTGTTGAATCTTTCAACTCTACCTTCAGAGTCAAGAATTTTTTGTTGACCTGTGTAGAATGGGTGACAATGATTACAAATTTCAACTGTAATATTATCGTTAATTGATCCTGTTTCTATTTCGTTACCGCATACACATTTGATAACAGTTTTCTTATAATCTGGATGAATTCCGTCTTTCATTTCTAACCTCTTTCTTTTACTCAAGATTCCAAACTTGATTTATTATTACAATACACTAATTATATGATACAACAGAAATAAAAAAGTGCAAGCACTAATAAATCTCATGCATTTGTCTGATGTTAAAAATTTTCAAATTTGCAATAATAAAAAAGTTATCCGTTATTAGATTTTTAAAGGTGAGAATTAGGATGAATCTGCACGAACAATGTTTATTAAGATATCTGCAAAACCCCGATGAACTTGAATATTCTACAGAAATATTAAAACTTAACAATTTTATTTTGGAAAAACAATTTTTATTAAAACATTTTGTTGCCAAATCTTCTACATTCAATTATACTGAAAGAATGAAATAGTATAATTTGAAGATAGAGGGTTATGTTTAAAAAAATATCATACGCAATCGGTTTAATATTTTTTATTATCTTTGCCTTTTTAATACTTAAAAATGCCAATTTAAACAACTTTATAGACACAATTGAAAATAGGACATTTGATTTACGACAAAGTATTTTAATAAAAGAAGGAAGCAAAAAAGCTAATCAAGATATTGTAATTGTAGCAATTGATGATGCTACATATGAATATATTCTTGACAATTACGGAGAATGGCCTCTTCCGAGAGATACTTATGCTAAAATTGTAAATTATCTTGAAAAGCAAAGTCCTAGAATTATTGCATTTGACTTAATGTTTGTAAAGTCTTTAAAAAGTAAAAATCAAGCTGATGAAGCATTGACAGATATTTTTAGAAAATATAATAATGTATTTACATCAATGAATTTTGATAATCAATCAGAAGATTTAAGAATTCCGCCTACCCTGCCCCAAAAACTAACAATTGACGTAAAAAATAATTCTAAAATAGACTTTTCTCAATTAACATACACTAATTGCAGAACTATAATTGAAGAAATTATAAATGTTACCTCTAATATTGGAATAATAAATGTATCCCGATCAGATGACGGAATTTTGCGAAAAATGCCTTTAGTTGTAAAATATAAAGACGGATACTACCCACAATTAGCACTAAAAGTAGGGTTAAATTATCTTGGGGAAAAACAATCATCTTTTGAAATTGACAAACATTCAGAGTTCAAATTTGGTGGCAGAGAAATTTATTTAGATAATGATGGGAGTGCAATCCTAAACTGGTACGGACCAGCAGGAACTTATACTTATATTCCGATGTATCAGTTAATCAAAGCTGTAAACGGAGAAAAAACAGAACTTGATTATAATTTTTCAAATAAAATAATTTATTTCGGAACAACTGCAGCAAGCCTTTTTGATATCAAAACGGTTCCTACAGGGAAAATATACCCTGGAGTTGAAGTACAAGCAACATATCTTAATAACATAATTGATAATAATTTTATCAAAAAGGTGAATAAAGCTTATACTATTGCACTAAGTATCCTGTTAGCTCTATTAATCGCTTCAATAGTTACTCGAGTAAGCTCTGCTTTTACGGCATCAATGATGTCATTATCAGCTTATCTTATTTATATTTTAATAGCATATTATGCAATGAAATACGAAAACCTATGGTTTGAGGTTGTATATCCCCTAATTTTCTCAATTGCAGCATTTACATTTGCCTACATTGTAAAATACCTTATCAAATCAAGGGATTTTGAGCAACAATACAAATTAGCAACAACAGACGGACTTACAGAACTATATAACCACAGGTATTTCCAAGAACAAATTAGAATGCAAATTGAACAATCAAAAAGATATAACCATAATTTTTCACTTATTATCATCGACATAGACTTCTTCAAAAAATTCAATGACACCTTTGGACATCAATCCGGAGACGCAGTCCTAAGACAAGTTGCACAAACCTTGAAAAAAAATGTTCGTTCAACTGATATAGTATGCAGATATGGCGGAGAAGAAATGAGTATAATTCTTCCAAATACAGGAAAAGATGAAGCCTTCTCTACTGCTCAAAAAATTTGTGAAAGAGTTGCTAACAAAAAATTTAAACTATCAGGCGATAAAGAAACAAACGTCACAATAAGTCTTGGAGTATCAACATTCCCATATGACGGTGATAATGCTTCCTCAATAATCGAAGCTGCAGATAAAAGATTATACAATGCTAAAAATAACGGAAGAAACCAAGTTGGATAAAAAAAAAGAGCTCTCACCAAAGCTCTTTTTTTATTATATCAAAATTCTTATTACATTTTAGATTACAGGAACATCTACAGGGTCAACCAATATAACATTCAAGATTTCACCTTTTCTGAGATTCACATCTTTTCCTTTTCTAATCATATCTGCAATACCGTCATAAACATAATATGCTCCGCCACCTATTGCACCGCCTACTGCACATATACCAGTCATTAATTGATCAGCTACAATTACATCATCAAATACATCACCGCCCCATTCAGTTGCGTTTACTGTAATATCCTTTGTAACTTGCCAATTTTCTTTTAATGCATCCTTATAACCTCTTGATGAAGTAATCCCGCCATCATAAGTTAAATCACTCCTGCCTACAACAGAAAAAGTTAAAGGTAATTGTCTACCGTTTGGAGTTACAACATGATCAAAATCTAAATATAAAATAGCCCCCTTTGACATTCTTTTAGAAGGCTCAACTCTTTTTATTGTTCCGCGGACAAGTGAACCCATAGGCAATATAACATCAGAATCTGCTGTCTGATCAGTCATCATAACAGCCGTAAATTCATCACCTTGCTTATCAGTAGTTGTAGATATCGGATTCATTAACTGAAGCGAAAATTTTGTACCTGCAGGAATCCTTTTAGTTTTTGCATTCGCATTAAATGGTGCCGCTGATACTGACTGTGCAAATAAAAATAATGATAAAATTATAGTTAAAAATCTCATAATAGAACTCTCCTTATTTTCAATTCATTTTAGACAATTTTTCAAAAAAAAGCAATAGGTAAAATATTAAGAACTTGCTTGATTAATTAAATATTGCTACAATTTAGCTATGTCAAAAATTGATAAAATTGAAGAACTCCAAAATATATTAAAAGCTGACCAGACAAATTTTCAAGCTAGAAGAGAACTCGCAGTTCTTCTGCTCGATTGCGGATACCCAGAAGAAGCAAAACAGCACTTACTATATTTATCAAAGATTTTTAATGATGACAGCGGAATTTTTTATAACCTTGGAATTACTTATGAAAAATTAAAAGATTTAGATAAGGCTGAAGATGCCTACAAAAAAGCTATTGAATATACTCCTGACGATATTGATGCATATTATAATTTAGGACTTGTATATATTGATAAAAAAATGTATGAAAAAGCAGTTGATTGCTTTGAAAATGTACTTGCTAAAGATAACAATGACTCCAACTCCTATTTTTCAATAGGACTATGTTATTTTAAAGAAGGTAAGCTCGATGGTGCAAAATACTATTTTCAAAGAACAATTGATATCAATGATGAAGATATTTATGCTCATTTTTACATTGGTAATATTTTAAAAGAACAAGGTAAAAGCGACGAAGCAAAAGAAAAATTTCAAAAAGTAATAGAGCTTTCTCCTGATTATAGTTGGGCATATTTTAACTTAGCATCTATCGATTATGAAGAAGGAAATTTTGAATCTGCAATCCAAAATCTAGAAAAAACAATTGAATTAAATCCAAAAGACATTGATGCATACAAAATTTATGCAAAAATTATGACAAAAAACAATAAACTTGATAATGCTGCTTTAATTATGGAAAAATCTATTGATAATTGCGGAGCTAACGGTGATTCTTATTATATTTTGGCACAAATTCAAAAACTTCGTAAAGCTAATGATGAGTATGTAAAATGTATGAATAATGCTCTAAAATTTAACAACAGCCTTTCTGTATCTCCAAAACTTGTAAAAAAAGAACTTGATACATTCCTTTCATAAATGATTTTTATGGTAGAATAAAAGCATAAAATAATATATGTGAGGAATTAGTTTTATGAAAATGTCAAAAATGTTTGTACAAACCCTAAGAGAGTTTCCTTCCGATGCAGAAGTTATCTCTCATAAAATGCTTGGCAGAGCAGGGTTTATAAAAAAACTTGCACCAGGTGTGTACACTTATATGCCTTTAATGTGGAGAGTATTAAAAAAGATTGAAAATATTGTAAGAGAAGAAATGGACAATGCCGGAGCTCAAGAGCTTTTAATGCCATTTTTACAACCTAAAGAATTATGGGAAGAATCAGGCAGATGGGAAGTATACGGACGTGAATTAATGCGCCTAAAAGACCGCCACGACAGAGATATGTGTCTTGGACCTACTCACGAAGAAATTATCACATCTGTTGCTCGTGACGGATTAAAATCTTACAAACAACTTCCTGTAAATTTATATCAAATTCAATCAAAATTCAGAGATGAAATCAGACCAAGATACGGCCTTTTAAGAGGTAGAGAATTCATAATGAAAGATGCTTACAGCTTTGATTTAGATGAAGCAGGCCTTGACAAAGAATATGAAAATATGGCGCAAGCATATAAGAAAATATTCAAAAGATGCGGACTTGATACAAAAATGGTTCAATCAGATTCAGGAGCAATAGGCGGAAGCGTATCTCATGAATTTATGGTCATCACAGACACTGACGCTGGAGAAAATGACGTTTTCTACTGTAATGATTGTGATTATTCAGCAAATTCAAATCACGCAATATCAAATTTACCGGAAGCTATAGTAGATGGTAAAGATTACTTTAAAGAAACTAAAGTAATTGATACCCCAAATACACATTCTATAGAAGAATTAAGCAAATTCTTAAATATTCCTGATACATTGATTTTAAAATCACTTGTATACATAATAGATAAAAAGCCTGTAATTGCATTAATTAGAGCAGATAAAGCAGTAGAAGAAACAAAATTAATGAATTCTGTCGGCGGAATTGATGTAAGAATTGCATCTTCTGCAGAAATTGCAGAACTTATGGCTGAAAAAGGATTTGATGCAGTTCCGGGATTTATCGGACCAAAAGGAATGGATGGTATCACAATAATCGCAGATGAAACTGTTCGTGATATGAAAAATTTCGTTGTCGGAATAAATCAAACCGATAAACACTTAGTCGGTGCAAATCTTTCTGATTTAGAAACAGAATTAAAATATGCTGATATTCGTCTTGTACAAAAAGGGGAATTATGTCCACAATGCGGAAAACCTTTATTTGTAACTAAGGGAATTGAAGTTGGTAATATTTTCAAATTAGGTACAAAATATTCAAAACCAATGAATGCTGTATATACAGATATTAACGGAAAAACTCACCCATATGTAATGGGCTGCTATGGAATTGGAATTTCTAGAACAGCAGCTGCTGCAGTCGAAGCTCATTACGATGAACACGGTATTAAATGGCCAATTTCAATTGCACCATACCACGTTGTAATTGTACCTGTAAATATTAAAGATGAGTTACAAATGCAAGTTGCAAATAAAATGTATGAAGATTTAAAATCTGCAGGAGTAGAAGTTGTACTGGACGACAGAGATGAACGCGCAGGTGTTAAATTTAAAGATGCTGATTTAATAGGCTTCCCATTCAGAGTAACAGTCGGAAAGACAATTAATGAAGGCTTTGTAGAATACAAAGTCAGAGAAACAGGAGAACAAGAAAAATATACACCTGACGAAGCAACTCAAAAACTTATCAATATTATAAAAGCGGTTAAATAATTAACCGCTTTTATTTTTACCAAGGATAATCATCTTTTATTTCCCAATTATCTCTCATAATTATATAAAAACAGGTTCTAGGATCCCCACCTTTACAAGAAAAATTTCCAGGACCACTATTTAAAAGATAATCACGTGTATATTGTTGTAATTTACCATAAAACTGTATGCTCTCAAAGCGCTGATTTAGATAAGTACTATAATACAATCTATAGCGACGTCCCCTACCATTAGCTTTACCAGATATATAACGTTCTCCAGAAAACGGATAAAAATAAAGCTCTAATAGTCCATAATAGCGAACAGTATATTGTCCCAAATAACTACCATCTGCTAAATAACAAGAAGAACTAACTATTTTTTCACAATTCATTCTTGATAATATTTCATTAATATAAAAATTAGTAGCTTCCTCATCAGATGCAAAAGACCAATTTTCACGAGGTCCATTATTTAATTCTGCTAAATCAATTGCAGTTCTTAATGTTGTATACATCTTTTTTAAACGTTCTGCTGTAACACGCTTTTGATGTTTTTGAATTAAACTTGGCATTGTCATTGCTGCTACAATGCCTATTATTCCTAATGTTATTAATACCTCTGCTAATGTAAAACCTTTTTTATTTTTATAGTGATGTAACATATCACTAATATAACATTTTTTTGTTAATATTTCAATCCTTTGAAAGCCTTGTAGAGTAAGCTCTAAACTGCCCCCCCCCCGAAAAACCTAAATCTTTTCATATATAGCTCCTTTCTAATCTATAACATAATTTGTTATATTTTTATAATAACATATTACCAAAAACATATCAATTGACAATTTTTAGACTTTACATGTTTTACAGGAGATATGAAACCAATAAATTTAAGTGAAATAAAATCATTACAAAGATTAAAACAACATTTTCATGATTGTTATCTTGTGACAAGCATAAATGCTTTAAGTAATACTCAAAACGGCAGAAAAATATTAGAAGAAAATATTTTACGAGAAGGAAATAACTTTAATATTAAATTTAAAAATATCAATGGAAAATCAGAAGACTTTTTTATATCTGAAAAAGACATAAATGACCTAACTCTTTGTGATCGTTTCCTTAATCCAATAATTCTTACAGAACCTGAAAATCCAATACTGAAAGCCATAGAAGTAGCAATGAATAAATTACTAAAAAAATATCCAGATAAAAAATCATTTGCGAACAGATTATACAAAACAAATGAAGAATTTGAATACAATAATCCATCAAGATTTCTAGAAATGTTTACAGGCATTAAACCTATCAAAATTAATGAAAACAGTATCAAAATGAATTTAAAATCAAAATCAGATGAAGCAAAAGCTATTTTAGAAAAAATAGGGGAAAATAAAAATAACAGCTTTATAGCAGGAACAGGGCATCATTTTATAAAAGGATTAACAAACTGGCACTGTTATACATTAGAAAATGTTGACAATGCGAACAAAACAGCTCAAATATTTGATAATAGATATCAAGAAGAAATTACACTATCATTCAATGATTTTATAAAAAAAATCAAATACATAACAGGCTATTTTAATGAAGATTTAAAATAGAATTTACTTTTTATGATGACGGAAAGCAAAATATTTGAATAAGACATATGTTACAATTGAAGCTAAAAATATCGAAAAAAATTGTCCAACATAAACATTTTTTGACACAAATCTTACTATAAATTCGAGAATTAATGCATTGCACAAATAACTTACAACCCAAGTTGTACAGCATTTAAAATACTCTTTTATCCAATGCCCTTTGGTACAGAATACAAAAACTTTTTGATTAACAAAAGAAAATACAGATGAGATAATCCATTGCAATGCAACACAAATCTGATAATTTTCATGTCCTAACAGATATACCGCTATTGCAAATATTATATAAGAAAAAGCAGCATTCCAACCACCGACTAGAAGAAAACGAATTTTATCAGATATACCACACCATCTATTATACAATGATAATAAAGCTTCCTTTGTCATTTTAATATGCTTTCCCTACTAATGAATTATGCGTCATTATTTCCAATTTATCATCTAACTTTGATAATTCTATTTTTTCACCATAACGTTTTTCTAATGCAAGAGAAATTAAATAATCCGCAAAATGTGGATTTTTAGGCAACAACGATCCATGTAAATATGTTCCGAACACATTTTTAAATCGCCCACCTGCAGTCTTATCCTGACCATTGTTACCATTACCAACAACAACTTTTCCTAATGGCTTTGTATCACCTTGCAAATAAGTCAAACCGCTATGATTTTCAAAGCCAACTAAGGTAGAAGGGGTTAAAAAATCAGTTTCAACTGTAACATTCCCAATAAATCTCTTTTTTCCAGCTACAGTATAAGCATCCATTAGGCTAATTCCTAATAATTTATCCCCGTCAAATGGTTGATAATAATGTCCAAATAATTGGTAGCCACCGCAAATACCGAGAAAAAGAGCACCATTATCTCTTTCTTCATGAAGAAATTCTTTATTCTTATATAATTCACCAGCGACATCTTGCTGCTGCTTATCCTGACCACCGCCTATAAAATATAAATCGTGAGAAGTAATAGAATCTCCTGAATTAATTTCTTCATACTCAACTTTAATGCCACGCCATTCGCAACGCTTTTTTAGAGTAATAATATTTCCCATATCACCGTATAAATTTAACAATTTGGGATATAAATGAGCTATTGATATTTTTAAATTTTTCTCTTCCATGCTTACTTAATTATATCACATAATCGTGTTATAATCTCTATATGATTGATACACATTCACATATTAATTGCATAGAAGAATTTACTATAGATGAAATAATTACAAATGCTGAAAATAACGGAGTTGAAAAAATTATCCTGCCTGCAGCATACCCATCTGACATTGATATCGTATTTGATATTGCAAACAAGTACGAAAATGTATATGGTCTTTTAGGAGTTCATCCATCAGAAGTAAAAGATTGGGATGATAATTTAACTGATAAAATAAAAAAATATTCTGAAAATAAAAAAATTATAGGCATTGGAGAAATAGGTCTTGATTATTACTGGGATAAAAGTTTTAATGATTTGCAAAAAGAAGTCTTTATAAAGCAAATAAAATTAGCTAATGAATTAAATCTTCCTATATCAATTCATGACAGAGAAGCACATAAAGATACATATGATATTTTAAAAGAATACAATAAAAATTCCCAAATAATTATGCATTGTTTTTCAGGAAGTGTTGAATTTGCAAAAGAATGTGTAAAAGAAGGCTGGTACATAGCACTTGGTGGAGTTGTAACGTTTAAAAACGCAATAAAAATGAAAGAAGTCGCAAAGAACATACCAATAGAAAACTTATTATTAGAAACAGATGCACCATATCTTACTCCAGTTCCATATAGAGGGAAAACAAATCAACCTGCATATGTAAAATACGTTGCTGAAGAAATTGCAAGACTCCGTGATACATCATTTGAAAAAATAGATAAGATTACAACTCAAAATGCAGAAAGAGTATTTAATATATGAAAGAAAGACTTGATAAATATTTAACTGATTTAGGCTACTTTGAAACAAAAAGTAAAGCTGCAGCCGCAATACTTGCAGGGCATGTAAAAATTAATGATGAGTACATAACAAAAGCAGGTTTTCAAATAAACCCATCAAAAGAGTATGATATTCAAGTAAAATCAATGCCATTCGTTTCCAGAGGCGGATTTAAACTAAAAAAAGCACTTGATACATTTCCTGTAAAAGTAAAAGATAGAATTTGTTTTGATGCAGGAGCTTCAACAGGAGGCTTTACTGATTGTCTTTTACAAAATGGTGCTAAATTTGTATATGCAGCAGATGTAGGATATGGACAGCTTGACTGGAAAATACGTTCAGATAAGAGAGTTAAAACTATAGAAAGAACAAACTTAAAAATATGTTCTTTTGATGAAATATATGACAAAAATGAGCCTGTTGCAGATCTTTTGGTAAGTGACTTATCTTTCATATCTTTGACAAAAGTTCTAGAAAACCTAAAAAAATTGCTTAACCCTGAATTTCATGAAATGGTATGCCTTATCAAACCTCAATTTGAAGCAGGCAAAGAAAAAGTTGAAAAAGGTGGGGTTGTAAGAGATAAAAAAGTTCATATCGAAGTAATAGAAAATGTCATAAATTTTGCAAAAAATCTAAATTACAAAATTAACGGACTGACTTTTTCATCAATAAAAGGTCCTTCCGGCAATATTGAATACCTAATCTGGCTTTCAACAAAAAGCGGTGAAGAAACAACTTTTGATATTAAATCAATTGTTGACAATGCATTTGAGACATTAAATTAATTACACTTTTGGCACTGTAACAAAAGGGGTTGCCCCATACAAATCAATATATTTAAAGAAATTTAAAACTACTCCGGGTGGGAAAAAATAATTATTATTAGTCGGAGTAATTTTTAACATTGAATGAGTTGAATCCACCTTTACAACACTTACAAGATATTGTTTATTAACTGCTGTAAATAAAATATATCCAGTCTTAGACTGAATTTCATCTATTTCAAATCTGTTAGCATTTGCACTCGCTATTGCCATATAAAATAATTTATCAGCAGGTAAAATATAAGTTCTTGTACAAGTATTAAAACTAACGTTTTGAGGAGTAATAAGTGTACTCAAAGACATACCTTCTTCAGCTTTTACAGGAAAAGCTGAAAAAATAAAAACAAAACTTACAGCTAATAATATATATTTTATAACTCTTTCCATGATTCACCTACATTCACATCAACAACTAAAGGAACAGATAAAGGCTGATTAAGTTCCATTGCCTCTTTTACAAGCTTAGTTACAATATCTAATTCAGATTTTACAACCTCTACTACAAGTTCATCATGCACCTGCATAATCATTTTTGATTTAAGGTTATTTTCTTTTAACTTATTTGAAAAATCAATCATTGCAATTTTCATTAAATCCGCAGCAGTACCTTGTATCGGTTGATTAATAGCTGCTCTCTTTGCAAATTCCCTAATCATTCCGTTAGAACTTGATAGCTCTGTTGCAAGATATCTCTTTCTTCCAAATATAGTTTCAACAAAACCTTTTTCTTCTGCTTCAATAACAGTCCCTTCCATATAAGCCCTTACCTTCGGATATGTAGCAAAATATTTTTCAATAAAACTTTCTGCATCAGCATTAGAAATACCCAGAGATTTTGCAAGTCCATATTTGCTTTGACCATAAATAATTCCGAAATTAACAGCTTTTGACTTATAACGCATTTCTTTAGTTACTTTTTCTACAGGAACTTCAAAAACTTTTGAAGCTGTTAATGTATGTACATCAACTCCACTGTTAAAAGCCTCTAAAAGATGCTTATCTTGAGAAATATGAGCTAACAATCTCAATTCAATTTGAGAATAATCTGCAGATAAAATTAATCCATTTTTTTTATCTGCGGCAACAAAAGCATTTCTGATTTTATTACCTTCCTCTGTTCTGATTGGAATATTTTGTAAATTAGGATTAGATGAAGATAGTCTACCAGTAGCTGTCACAGTTTGATTATAAGTTGTATGAATTCTATTATCTTTTCTATCAATCAATGCAGGTAATGCCTCTGTGTATGTTGATTTTAATTTTGCAAACTTTCTATAATCTAAAATCAACTGTGCAATTTCATATTCTTCAGCTAATTCCTCTAAGACAGCAGCATTTGTTGAATAATTAGTCTTGCCGCGCTTTTTCTTTGCCTTAAGACCCAATTTTTCAAATAAAACTTCACCAACCTGACGAGGAGAATTTATATTAAACACCTCACCTGCAATCTCATATATACGCCCCTCAATTTGGGCTAATTGGTTGTTCATTGATATAGTAAGTTTGTGCAAGTAATTTTCATCTACAGAAACACCCGTATATTCCATATCGGCAAGGACAAATGTCAAAGGAACTTCGACATTATAAGTCAGTTCTAACTCTTTTTTATCCAGATTATTTATCCAAAATTTGGTCAACTCTAAAATTATAAAAGTTTCATCAGCTGCAAAACTTAAAACACTCTCAAAAGGAGCATCTGAAAAAGAAATCTGCTTTTTCTTATTTTTTTCAAAAGGAGCAAAAGGAGAAATTGCATGCTCTAAGTGCTCCATTGATTGTACATCTAATTCATGATTTCTTTGCGGATCTTTCACATAACTTGCTAGTGCAGTATCAAAAATTATACCTTTTGCTAAAATTCCTAAATTTCTTAATATATTATAAGCATTTTTAGCATTATGAGTTGTCTTACAAATTAACTCATTTTCAAATAAAGATTTTAAATCATTAATCACATCGTCTAATCGCAATTGATTTTCAATATTTGAATGGCTTATCGGAATATAAAATGTCTTTGCTATAAAATCAGAATCTTTAAAATTAATATGCTTGTCAGCTGTAATATCTTTGTTATAAGCGAAAGCAAAACCGATTACTTTTGAATCAACAGCATTTTTTACATCTGCATAAATATTAAAAGCGATTAAAGATTGATTCATTAATTCGTCTAACATGTCAGAAAAATCTTTTGAATCAGTAATTAATTTCTTATCAAATTCAAATTTTGATTCTTTATTAATTTCCTCATTTACAGCTTCTGCAAAAAATCCTAACTGCATTGAATCTGAAGAATTAGAATCAGCAACAGGAGCAGTTCTTTCAATTTTATCAAAAGAATACAAAATCTCATTTATATTTTTTATAAATGTATAAAATTGCATTTTTTTCAAAAAATCAGTAACTACAGATACATCTGGTAAATTAATTTTTGCACTGTCAAAATCAAAATTAACATCAAGATCTCTCACAATAGTTGCAAGATATTGACTCATCTTAGCCTGCTCAATACCTGCACAAATTCTTTCTCTTACAGCTTTTTCAGGAATATTCTCACAATCTTTCAAAATAGCATCTAAATTACCATATCTTGCTAGTAGTTTTTGAGCCGTCTTTTCTCCGATTCCTTTAACTCCAGGAATACAATCTGACACATCACCTCGCAAACCTTTATAGTCAATCACTTGATTTGGATAAACTCCTAATTTTTCAAAAATCTTATCCCAATTATATTCAACAAGTTCGCCTTTTGTCGGCAATATAACTTTTATGCAGCCTTCTTTATCAACAAGCTGAAAAGCATCCTGATCCCCTGTTAAAATCAAAACTTTATGTCCAAGTTCGCATGCTTTTTTTGAAATAGTACCGATTACATCATCAGCCTCAAAACCTTCTTTTGTATAAATCGGAATATTAAAAGCTCTTAATCCTTCATAAATCAAACCCATTTGAGCCTGCATAGGATCAGGCATAGCAGAACGATTACACTTATAATCAGAGTAAGCATCAGTCCTGAATGTTTTATGACTTACATCAAAAGCAACTGCAATTGCATCAGGTTTCAAATCTTCATTTTTTAACAAATCAAAAATTGCTTTAAAAAATCCATAAACAGCCCAAGTAGGGACACCATCAGATGTCCTCATATTAGTTCTCTCTAAAGCATAATATTGTCTAAATGCTAACGCATGACCATCAATTAAAATAAGTGTTTTGCTATCATTCATATATCTATTTTTTCATAAATACGAAGAATTTACAAATATGTTAAGACTTAAAAAAATATTTTATAATTTCAACAAAAATTTTTTTTAAAAATGAACAAAAAAACAAAACAAATACAAGTATATATAAAGAAATTGAAATTTGATTATTATCTATGATTTGTTTAATTTTAAAATTATCATCTCTAGAATTTAAATAACTATTAAATTTATCTGACTGATTATCACAAAATCCTGTTCTGTAAATTGGCACTTGATTTAAACTCATATCATCTATTTCAATATAAAACCAAGTTTCAGAATGTCCTGTTTTAATACCAGGATGATAAATTTTACGACAATAGGCTGAACGAATTTTAGACAAATTATATACTACATCTTGTTTAGAATTTACATAAACACATCTATCTTGCGACCTTGAGCATTCAAAACGTTCAGGATTAAAAAATAATATATTAAGAGGTCGAAATAAAACAATGAATAAAGAAAAAATTAATGCTACTAGTAAAAAAAAATAAAAAATAAGCCTCATAAAATTTTTTACTAGTAGACATTAATAAAATTTCCTATGCTGTTATTTCTTTTTCTTTTGAGGTAGTTGGTAATTTAACAACCTCTGCATTTTTTCTATTCCTTACCATATCTGCTGTAACAGTAAATTTAGTTATATCCTTTTTGGTCGGAACATCATACATAACATCAAGCATTATCTCTTCCACAATAGATCTTAATGCTCTTGCACCTGTCTTACGTTTAATTGCTTCTTGAGCAATCAAATCAATAGCTTCAGGTTCAAATTCTAAATCAACGCCATCCATTTCCAATAAGCATTTGTACTGCTTTAATACAGCATTTTTAGGTTCTGTCAAAATCATTTTTAATGTTTTTTCATTTAATTCATCAAGAACAGCATAAATTGGAACACGACCAATAAATTCAGGTATCAAACCGAATTTTAACAAGTCTTCAGGCTGTAATTTTTTCAACATACGAACAGCCGCAGCATCTTTTTCTGCTTGAGTCATAGGAGCTTTAGCTCCGAAACCAACAGATGTGCCTTCCCCTGCTCTACGTTCAACGATTTTTTCTAAGCCTACAAAAGCACCGCCAACGATAAATAAGATATTACTTGTATCAATTTCAATAAATTCTTGATGAGGGTGCTTTCTTCCACCTTGAGGAGGAACATGAGCTACTGTACCTTCAATCATTTTTAATAATGCCTGTTGTACACCTTCACCAGATACATCACGTGTAATTGATGTATTTTCAGACTTTCTTGAAATTTTATCAATTTCATCTATATAAATAATCCCACGTTCTGCTTTTGAAGAATCAAATTCAGCATTTTGATAAAGACGTAGAAGAATATTTTCAACATCATCACCTACATATCCAGCTTCTGTCAATGTAGTAGCATCAGCTACAGCAAACGGAACATCTAACATTTTAGCTAAAGTTTGAGCTAAAAGTGTTTTACCTGAACCTGTAGGTCCTACTAAAAGAATATTTGACTTTTGAATTTCGACATTATCTTTTAAATCAGCTTCTTTATTGTGTTTTAAACGTTTATAATGGTTATAAACAGCAACAGACAAAACCTTTTTAGCATCATCTTGACCAACAATATATTCATCAAGATAAGCTTTTATTTCATGAGGTTTTGGAATAGGTTTTTCTTCTGCTGATTTTTCAGAATCAGTTCCTTCTTTATCTTTATTTTCAAAAAATTCTTCATCAAGAATTTGATTACACAAATCAACACATTCATCACAAATATATACTTCAGGACCGGCAATCAATTTTTTTACTTGATCCTGAGATTTTCCGCAAAATGAACATTTTAATCTGCTATCATCATGTTTTGGCATTTTATTTTACCCTTTCTGTCTATTTTAAAGACAGACTTAATATTACAACTTATATTTTACTATTTCAAAGCGTCACGAGTAACAACTTTATCGATCATACCATATTCAAGAGCTTCAGCTGGAGTCATGATATAATCACGATCAGTATCTTTTTCAATTTTTTTAATTGATTGACCTGTATTAGAAGCCAAAATTTCATTTAATGATTTTTTAATTCTGATAATTTCAGCTGCTTGAATTTCAATATCAGTAGCCTGGCCTTGAGCTCCGCCTAAAGGTTGGTGAATTAACACTCTAGAATGAGGCAATGCCATTCTCTTACCTTTAGCACCAGAAGATAGAAGGAACGCACCCATAGAAGCTGCCTGACCTAAACAAATAGTAGATACATCAGCTCTAATATGCTGCATTGTATCATAAATAGCAAAACCTGCAGTTACAGATCCACCAGGACTGTTAATATATAGCATAATATCTTTTTCAGGATTTTCACTATCTAATAACAATAATTGAGCAACAACCAAATTTGCTACCATATCATCAATAGGAGTTCCTAAGAAAATAATTCTTTCTCTTAATAATCTTGAAAATATATCAAAAGATCTTTCACCTCTGCTTGATTGTTCAATTACTACCGGTACAAAGCTCATTTTTTTACCCTTTCCGCCGACTTTCGTCTGACTTTATATCTCTCTGCCAGAGGCTGTGCCTCCGCTTTTGTCCTTTCCGTCGACTACAAATCGACTTTATAATGATTAGAGGTTTGTAGCTCCTCTTCTACTTTTTACTAATTAAATTATATAACTCTACTTAATATTAATCAAAAATGTGCCGTTGTAAATACGGCACATATATTATTTTTGATTAACTACTTGATTTCTACTTTATTGTTTTCCATTAAGAAATCTCTAACCTTATCATTCATTGCTTGTTGAGAAATAGAAGCAAGAACTTCAGGATTTTGACCAATTTGTTTAATTAAATCTTGAGGTTTCAAGCCATAAGCTGCACCCAATTGAGCAAATTTAGTTTCAATATCTTTTTGTTCTAATTTAATATTTTCTTCTTTCGCAATCTTGTCAATTACAAGAGAATTTTTAATTCTTACTAAAGCATCTTCATTTAAATTTTTCAACAATTGATCTTCCCCTTGAGATTTTACAAGAGCATCCCAATTAATACCTTGAGCAGCTAATCTTTGTTTATATTCTTCTCTTAAGGAATTAGCTTCTCTATCAATCATAGATTGAGGAATTTCAACTTTTGAAGAATCAATTACTGTTTTAAATACTTCATTTTCAGAATTTTGTTTATTTGTTCTTTCTCTTTGAGATTCTAAATATTTTTGAATATCAGCTTTTAATTCATCAACAGTTTTGAAAGGACCAACTTTTTGAGCAAATTCATCATTTAATTCAGGTAATTTCTTTTCTTTGATTTCATTAATTTTAATTTTGAATGTTGCAGGTTGACCTTTTAATTTTTCATCGTGGTAATCTTCTGGGAAAGTTACCTTAATTTCAAACTCATCATTTAGATTTTTACCAACAAGTTGTTCAGCAAAACCTGGAATGAAGTTTGAATGAGCTAAATCAAGCGGATAATTTTTAGCTTCACCGCCTTGAATTTTTTCACCATTAGCATAACCATCAAAATCAATTACCGCAATATCAGTTTCTTTTGTAGGTCTGTCAATTACAGTTTCTTGAGTACTGTGTTGATTTAAAAGATTATCTATTGATTTTTGCATAGCATCAGCTTCAATTGGAGAATCTTTTACTTCTAAAGTTAAACCTTTATATTGACCTAAAGCAACTTCAGGTCTTAATTCAGCTTTTGCAGTAACAGTTAAATCTTCACCAATATTAAAATTGTAATTTGTTATATATGGCTGAGCAATAATATCTAAATTGTTATCAACAACAGCTTGATTAATAGCTTTTGGCATCAAATTTTCAATAGCTTCTTGTTTAATTCTTTCAGTTCCTACATGTCTTTCAACTACTGCTCGTGGAGCTTTTCCTTTTCTAAATCCATCAATATTTACATATTGAGAAATCTTTTGAACAGCTTTATTATAAGCTTCTGTAGCATCTTTTGCAGGGATTGTAATATCTAATTTTACAACATTTTCTTTTTCTTTTTCTAATGTAACTTTCATTTCTAAATCCTTTATAATTAATTAATACATGTGTATTAATCATATCTCAAAAAAGAATTTGTGCAAGTAATAGAGAAAATGCAGGGTTAACTACCCTGCATTTTTTAGATTTTAAATATTCTATATTCTAAGAAGCTTTTACAATATCATATGCAACATCAGAATTTATAGCACCTTTTTCTCCTAGAGCAACACCTCGTTTTGCAAATCTATCTCTTATTTTTTCTGCTGCTTCTTCCGAACTAATTTCATAATCTGCTAATTTTGTTTTCATTCCTAAAGAATTAAAGAATGCTTCAATATGATCAATAGCAATATCTGCAGCTTTTAAATCAACAGGTTCATTTATACCAAACACTTCTCTTGCAAGTTTTGCTAATTTCTTTGACTTGCTAACTTTTTGATTTCTTAATAGTCTTGGCTCAATTATTGCTAAACTTTGGCCATGGTCAATTCCATAAAACGCGGTTAGTTCATGTCCTATCATATGAGTAGCCCAATCTTGAGGTACACCTTGAGCAATCCAATAATTTAAGCCACAAGTTGCACACCAGAAAATATTAGCCCTTGCATCATAATCATTAGGATCTGCTAAAACTTTTGGAGCTTCCTTAATAAGAGTTCTCAAAATTCCTAATGCCCAATCATCTTGAAGCGGAGAATTTACATCATAAGTACAGTATTGTTCCATAACATGCACAAATGTATCTACAATACCGTTTATTGTCTGCTTTTGAGGCAAACTGAATGTTACTTGCGGATCAATAATTGAAAATTTTGGATATAGCGGTTCCCACTGAAAAGCTAATTTTTCATCTGTTGAAATTCTCGATATAACAGCTCCGTTATTCATTTCTGAACCGGTTGCAGGCAATGTAATTACATCAGCTAAAGGTAAAGCATCTGTTACTGGATTTTGCTCTACCATAAAGTAATCATAAGCATCTTTTTCTCCAAAATATTTTGAAGCTGCCGCAATAAATTTTGTACCATCTAATGTTGATCCGCCACCAACTGCTAAAAGAAAATCAACTCCTTCTTTTTTTACAATTTCGACAGCTTTCATTAATGTTTCATATTTAGGATTTGGTTCAATCCCTCCAAATTCCAAAACATTATATCCTTCCAAAGCTTTTTTTACCTGATCATAAACCCCATTCCTTTTAATAGAGCCTCCACCATAAGTAATTAATATTTTCTTTGATTTATCAATCAATTGCGAAAGTTTTGCAATTGAACCTTTTCCGAATACAACTCGTGTCGGACAATATAATTCAAAATTATTCATAACCAAACTCCTTTCATTTCAGTAAAGTTATGTTAGTATAAATTTTTAATATTGTCAAAATAAAATATTTTTTTGATACAATTAATTTCAGAATAAGAGGAGGTATTATGGAATTTATAAACTCAATTTTAGCTCATTTAATTAGTTTTATTGAGCATATCATAACTTATATGGGACCTTGGGGGATTAGTTTGCTTATGGCAATTGAATCCTGTAATATCCCATTACCTAGTGAAGCAATATTACCATTTGCAGGCTACATTGTAAGCAAAGGTGAAATGAATTTTCATTTAGCAGCTTGGGCAGGTGCTTTTGGATGCGTTTTAGGCTCAATACCATCATACTATCTTGGATTTTTCGGCGGTAGAAAATTCGTTGAAAAATACGGGAAATACTTCCTTATTTCACATAAAGATCTGGAAGAAGCCGATAAATGGGTTGAAAAATACGGCGACTGGGCATTTTTCTTATGCAGAATGCTTCCTGTTGTAAGGACTTTTATCTCACTTCCTGCAGGTATTTTAAGAGCTAAAAAAAGAATATTCTTTACTCTTACTTTCTTAGGTTCTTTAGTATGGAGCTACGTGTTAGTTTATGTCGGAGTAAAAATGGGACAAAATATGGAAGCTTTCAAACATATTTGGCATAAATTTGACATTGCAATAGTTTTAATCTTTGGTATTTTAGGTGCTTTATACATTTATAAACATGTAAAACATTTAAAGGAATCTTAAATTTGTACCAATACTCTTATGACACTGTAATTGGAAAAATATACATTGCAGAAAAAAATAATTGTATCTGCAATATTTCTTTTAGTAATCTTAATTACACAGACAAAGAAACTTCCCTAATCAAAAAGACTTATTCGCAATTAAATGAGTATTTTGATGGAAATAGAAAAAGTTTTGATATCCCTATTTCAGCAAAAGGGACTCAATTTCAAATGAAGGTTTGGCAAGCATTACAAAAAATTCCATATGGGAAAACTACAACTTATAAAGAAATTGCATGGTACATTGAGAATAAGAATGCTTCAAGAGCTGTAGGAATGGCTAATAATAAAAATCCTATTGTAATAATTATACCTTGTCACAGAGTGATAGGTTCAAACGGAAATTTAACAGGTTATGCAGGCGGGATTGAAATAAAAAAATATTTACTGGAACTTGAAAATAAAAATAGCAAATAAAAATATTCACAGGATTTATACTCTCTAAAGGAGTTTAATATGAATTCTGCAATAAATAAATACAATCCTCAATTCTCAGGATTATTATACGGTAAAATAGGCAACCACACAACAAAACCAATCCTTTGTTGCCCAAACGGTGATGCAAAATTTGTAAAATTTATCAATAAGCTCTGCAATGATGAATCATCATCTAATAAAATTAAAATATCATACTCTGATAAAGGTTTAAAAAAAATATTTATTGAAACAGCAGAACTGCCAAAAATAAATATTTTTGAAAAAATATTTTTTAATACTAACAAAATACAATCTAAAGCTCTTAAAATGAGAGAAAAAGGAGTTATCTCAAGTTTTATCTATCAATTCAATGAACTTGAATTTAAACATCTTAAAGAGGAATACTTATTTATTACACAAAAACAATTAAATAAATTTTCAGAAATCATAAAAAATAATTCTCCTAAAGAATTTCAAAAATTTCTAGAAGAATTTTTTGGAAACAATATTTAATCTGTAATTTCTTCTTGTAATTTTTTTATAAACAACTTAGCAATCTTGGAAAGGGGTTGATTTTTTGTCCAAGCAACCAAAATTCCAGCCTCTAATTTTGGTTTTAATGGTTTAAAACATAATTTGCTTTCACCTGATATATTTATTAATTTATCTATACATAAAGCATAGCCTAAACCTTCTTCTACCATAATAGATGCATTATAAAGTAAATTATAAGTTCCCACAATATTTAATTTTTCGAAATCAAAACCCAACCAACCGGATATAAGATTTTTTACAAGATATTGTCGAGAAGAAAATAACGGAATATTTATTAAATCATCAGGTTCAATAAATTCTTTCTTAGCTAAATCAGAATCTTTTCGCATCAAAATCCCCCAAGTATCATTTTGAGGCAACTGAATAAACCCATATTCTTTTTTATCAATAGGTTCAATAAAAACACCAAAATCTAATAACCCTTTATTTAATTTTTCCTTGACATCTTCACCATTACCGCTGTAAAAATGATATTTTATATTAGGATACTCTAAAGATAAATGCCTAATTGTTCTTGCAATTAATCTTATAGCATCTGTTTCTCCACCACCTATAAAAATGTCTCCGGAAATATTTTTATCCCCAAATAAAAATTCTGATTCAGTTTTGTTAGTTAAATCTATAATTTCTTGAGCTCTTGACTTAAGTAATTTTCCATCATCAGTTAATGTAATTTTTTTATTGCGCTTACCTCTTATCAACAATTTAGTATTTAACTCTTTTTCTAAATCCATTAATTGTCTTGAAAGAGTTGGTTGTGTAATATGTAAAATATCTGCTGCTTTTGAAATACTTTCTTCCTGAGCAACAGCCAAAAAATATCTTAATAAACGTATTTCCATAAATAAAATATAATAAATTAATATATGCTTGTCAAGCATATATAATTATACTATATAAGTATTTGCTATTTATTAAAAAATAAGAAATAATAAGACAAAAAGGGAAATCGCTTATGAACTTAGACGAATTTTTAGAACACCTAAATAGCGGAAAAGAAGTGCCTGTAAACTCAGATATTCTTGCATATATGACCGAATTATCAGATGAAGCTATGAAATTAGCAGATGAGCTTAATAACAAATACAATCCTCCAGAAAAAGTCAGAGAATTATTTTTTAAACTGATTAACCAACCGGTTGATGAAACATTCAGACTATTTCCCCCATTTTTTACAAACTGTGGCAAAAATATTAAAATAGGCAAAAACGTATTTATTAATTCTTGCTGCCATTTCCAAGACCAAGGCGGAATAACAATAGGAAATAATGTATTAATCGGACATAATGTTGTAATTGCGACATTAAATCATAATCCTATTCCTGAATTAAGAGCTGCTATTTTACCAAAACCTGTAAAAATTGGAAACAACGTTTGGATAGGTGCAAATGCAAGCATTTTACCAGGTGTTACAATCGGAGATGGAGCTATAATTGGAGCAGGCTCTGTAGTTACAAAAGATGTTAAAGAAAATACAATTGTAGGCGGGAATCCTGCAAAATTAATAAAAACAATTAATTGACATTTTAACAAAGGAGTAAAATATGATTAAAAGCTTACTATCAATATTTTTGTTAATATTTTTACTAATAATAGGAGTACAAGAAATGAGCACAGCAAAAGGAAATAACTGGGATAAAATTTTCCCAAAAAGTGAGAAAGTTGATATTCAAAAAGTAGAATTTGTAAATCGTTTCGGGATAAAATTAGTTGGAGATTTATACCTTCCCAAAAACATGAAAAAAGCTGATAAACTTCCTGCAATCGCAATTTCAGGTCCATTCGGTGCTGTAAAAGAACAGGCATCAGGATTATATGCTCAAACACTAGCAGAAAGAGGTTTTATTACTCTGGCATTTGATCCTTCATACACAGGAGAAAGCGCAGGAACTCCAAGAAATATTGCATCTCCTGATATTAACACCGAAGATTTTAGTGCAGCTGTAGATTTTTTAAGCAATAACGAAAATGTTAATCCAGATAAAATAGGGATATTAGGCATCTGTGGCTTTGGCGGATTTGCACTAAATGCAGCTCAAATAGATACAAGGATTAAAGCAACTGTAACATCAACAATGTATGACATGACAAGAGTAAGCGCAAAAGGCTATAATGATTCAATAGACGAAAATGGTCGTTATGATTTAAAAGTAGCACTAAACAAACAAAGAACCCTTGATTATAAAAACGGAACATATGCAAAAGCGGCAGGACTTCCTGATAAATTAACCGGCTCAGAACCACAATTCGTCAAAGACTATTACGGATATTATAAAACTAAAAGAGGTTTCCATAAAAATTCAATAAATTCAAACGGAAACTGGAATCAAACATCAACTTTATCTTTAATCAATCTTCCAATTTTAGCTTACAGCAGTGAAATAAGAACTCCAGTTTTAATGATTCACGGAGAAAAAGCTCACAGCAAGTATTTTAGTGAGGATGCATTAAAAAAATTAAAAGGAGATAACAAAGAACTTCTAATTATTGAAGGAGCAAATCATGTAGATTTATATGATAACCTTGACAAAATACCGTTCGACAAAATTGCATCATTCTTTAAAGAAAATTTGAAATAAATCCAATAGCACAAGTTAAAACAGACAAAAAAGACGTTACAAATACGTCTTTTTTTATTAAAAACAAGTTTTAGCTAATAATAACTAATATAAAAACACATTATACTACACTACTTGATTATAATTTTGATTAAGTAATTTTTTACTGTTTCTGTAAAAAATTCGACTTATAAGTTTGTTTGCATCAGCTCCAAAATTATCTTTAATAGCTTGTTTTATATTTTTGATATTATTATCATAAGCGTCTTTTTGTTTTAATGCTTTTTCTCCAAAAACACCCAATGGGGCATCTGTACCGAATAACAATCTCTCTGTTTTATCACCTTTTGTACTATGTAAAAGTTTATCAACAACTTCTACAATATGAGGTTTTGCAGGATTATCCCAATCAACCCAAGCTAAGTCTGCGTATAACTTAGCATCACCTCGTTCAATTGAATTAATAAGTGTTTCAATCCCAGCTTCATGAGCTTTTCCTCCACCTAGTCCCATATGACCTAGAATAACAGGAACATCCGGAAATTGTCTTGCTGTTTCATAAATATATTCAGGATCAGATACACCACTTCTTATAAAATTATTGTTTGAATCAGTTATAACTTCACTATGAAATAGACAAGGCTTATTATACTTTTCTGCAAGTTTCATATACGGAATATATTTTAAATCATTTGCAGGCAAATTAAGACAAGCTGGATGGAACTTTAATCCTTTAATTAAATCCGGATATTTGTTTAATAATAATTCAATATTACCTGCTGAACCATATCCAGGTTGACAGACGACAAAAGGGACTAGCTTATCATTCTTTAAACACTTTTTGAGTAATTTAATATTCCCGCTTAATTCATCCATATAAGGAGCTTTATTTTTTCCATTTATAATACAATCTAGATTAGATATTATTACTCGATCTACAGTATCTTTCCCGTTATTGAATTTTCTATTAAAAAAATTTAACACATCATTTGTTGAGAACAAATCATTTGTCCATTTTCCGCAATGAACATGCGAGTCAATAATTTTACCTTTGAAATTTGGTATAGCATAAGAGTTCATCGCACCATTTTTTGTTCTAAAATCAATTATCATTTAATTTTCCTTTATCCTTTTAATTTTATAAATTTTTAAATTAAAATCATAAATCAAGTTTTAAATAATTAAATTAAAACAAATAAA
>CAJMDF010000014.1 GCA_905212085.1 uncultured Clostridium sp. | reverse complement strand
TATTTATTTATTTATTGTGGTTTTACTATAGATAAAACGTAGTTGTTATTAAAATATTTATTTGCAACTTCTATGATATCTGATTCTGTAACGCTGTTTATTAATTGTGCATATTGGTCGTCAAATTTATATCCTCTGCCTGATGCTTCAAACCAGCCTATAGTTAGAGCTTTATCTAAGTTTGTTTCTTGCCCTATAATGTAATGCCCTAATAATTTATCTTTTGCTTCTTGTAATTCTTTAGAGCCTACGAATTCTGTTTTTAACCTAAAGACTTCTTCTTTTAATCTTTTTTGAGCATAGTCTAGGTTTTCAGGGTTTGTGCCTATGTATACAATGAATGCTCCTTTAAGTACATTTGGTGAATATTGAGAGCCGAGTTGGTAAGCAAGTCCATCTTTATCTCTTAGGTTTTTGAATAATCTTGAGCTCATTCCAGATCCTAGCAAAGAATCTATTACCTGTAATGTTGCATAGTCTTTGCGTTCTAATACTCCTGCTGTTTGCCAGCCCATTATAATCCAGTCGGTTTTTAAGTCTTTTACTTTTGCAGTTGCTGTTTTTTGCTGTGAAAGTTTTGGGATTGAATATTTTGCATAGTCAAATTTTTCCCCTTTTTTGTTGTTTAAAATTTTAGTAAATTCGTTGATTGTTTTTTCTTTATCAACATTTCCGTTTATAGAAATTACAATATTTTGAGGAACAAAAGCTTGATTATAATAGCTTTTTATATCTTCTTGTGTTATTTGCGGTAATGTTTTTTCAAGAACTTTATTAGAATTTGAATATGGTGTATTTTCAAATATTAAAGTTTTATAGTTATCTACTGCGATATTTAGTGGGACATCTTTGCTTTTTTTTATTGTGTTTAATTTTTCTGTTCTTGATTTCTCTATTTCATAATCATCAAGAGTTGCGTTATTTATTATTTCATCTAATATTTCTAATGTTTTATCATATTCATTTTTTGTTGTGAGTACTGTGATTGAAAAATTATCTGCTTTTGCTGAGGGTACTATTTTAATTCCGTTGTCTTCAAGCAATTGTGCAAGTTCTATTGAGGAATATTTTTTTGTTCCTTTTGTTAATACTGATGCCGTTAAATCAGCAGTACCTGGTATTTTTTCTGTAAATTCTCCGCCTTTTGAGAAAATTGTGATTGCTACAATATCATTTACTTTATTTGGAGTAAGCAGTAATGTTGCGTTGTTAGAAAGTTCGTATTTTTGAGTGTTTTTATTTTCGCTGATTAATTTAGCTTCTCCTATTTTTTGTGCTGTGTTTGAAATTTTAACTTCCTTGGATGTGTTAGGTAAGACTATTGATACAGCACTTTTTTCTTTCCCTAAGTATTTATTAGCAACTCTTTTTACATCTTGTGCTGTTACTTTTTTAATATTATCGATATAAGTTTCATAGTATTTTATATCGTCTGTTGTTACAAATGTGTAACCTATTTCACTTGCAATATTTGAGATTGATTCTCTTTCGTAATATGTATCTCTTTCAATTATATTTTTAGCAAGTTGTAATTGTTCTTCGGATACTCCTTTTTTTTGAACGTTTTGAATTTCTTCGAATATTTCATTTTCTAATTTTTCGCATTTATCAGGTGTAAAGTTCGCTGAAATATAGAAGATACCGTCATCTTTAAATCCTGTATTTGCAGCTCCTATAGAAAATGCAAGTTGTTTTTGTTCTTTTATGTTTCGGTAAAAAATTGATGATCTTCCATCGCCTAATATTGTTGATAGAACATCAAGAGCATAAGAATCTTTGTCATTGATTTTAGTTCCTCTAAACCCGATTAGCATATATCCAGATTGAGTGTCAGTGTATGCTAATTTCTTTGCTTGTGAGGTTAGGATTTTTTCTTTTGGATAAGAATTTTTTATTGGTTTTTTATATTCTGCGTTAAAATCGTATTTAACTTTTTCTATTGTAGATGCGGGATCTACATCTCCTATAATTACTGTTACCATATTTGATGGATTATAATATTTGTTATAGTAATCTAAGATTTCTTCTCTTTGTATTTTACTGATAATTTCTTCTTTGCCTATTACTTTTCTTTTATAAGGATGTGTTGTGTATAGCATATTAACTAAATTGTCATAAACAAGTGTATTTGGGGAATTTGCATCTTTCATAATTTCTTCAATCACTACTTTTCTTTCTTTTTCTAGTTCTTTTCTCGGAATTAGTGGGTGAAGCAGCATATCAGAATGCATTTCTAAAGCTAAATCAAAGTCTTTAGATGGGATTGTTACATAGTAATGAGTAAAGTCCTTGCTTGTTGCCGCATTTGTAATAGCTCCTTTGGTCTCTAGAATTTTATCAAATTCTCCAGGAGCGTGATTTGTAGAGCCTTTGAAAAACAAGTGTTCCAAAAAATGTGATACCCCGTTATTTTGATCATTTTCATTAATGGAGCCTGTTTTTATCCAAGTATCAATAGTGACAATTGGATTTGTTTTCACTTCTTGTATTACAACAGTTTGACCGTTATCAAGTTTATAGACGTTAAAATCAGCCGCATTTACGATATTTGCAAATAATACGGTAATCAATAAGAATATAAATTTTTTCATCTCATCCCCTTCTTTTAATACACATAAACTATATAAAACATGATACAATAAATTTTTATATAGTAAACCGGTTTATTTTTTTACAAATTTTCTAAATACAGGATAACAAATAGCAAGGATCCCAAGACCAAGTGCTACGAAAACGGATTTTGGCGTTTTGCGTTTTTCTATACTTTCACTGTTTTTCATTGATGTATAGATATCATGATTAAGTTTATTAAAATCACTAGACGCTTTTACATGCGAATATAAAACAGGTTTGTTATACCTGTCAGGAGGTGTCAGAATTCCGACATTTAATGGCGGATTTTTCATATTGCTGTTTACACTTACACTATTATCCATATCTCAATTAAAACAAAACAAGTATTAAAATTGCTTTAAATATATATTTATATTAAGCAAAAACTTGACAAAATATAATAAATTATTTAAAATGAGAATTATTATTACTTTTATGGAGAACTATGAATTACTCAAGGCAAAGAGAAGTTATATTAGAAACCCTAAAATCAAATGTTGTTCATCCGACAGCAGAATATCTTTATTCAATATTGAAAGAAAAAGAGCCTAATATCAGCCTTGCTACATTATATAGAAATTTGAATCAATTAGCAGAGAATGGCGTAATAAAAAAAATTGATGGGCTTGAAACTTCTTCTCATTTCGACCATAATATCCATGAACATTATCATTTTATATGTGACAATTGCAAAAGAGTTTTTGATGTAAGTTCTGATGTCGCTCCTGATATTGTTCAAAAAGCTGAAGAAGAGACAGGGTTTATCATAAAAAATCATGATATTGTATTTAACGGTATCTGTAAAGATTGTCTTGAAAAAATAAAAGAAAGCAATTAAAATAAGTTATACTCAGTAAAAAAAAGGAGACGAAAAATGGAAAAATATGTATGCACAGTATGCGGATATGTGTATGATCCAGAAGAAAATGATGGAGTTAAATTTGAAGATTTAGCAGATGATTATGTATGCCCACTTTGCGGAGTTGGTAAAGATATGTTTGAAAAACAATAGCTTTTTCAATAATATTGAAAAGATAAAATGAAAAGGCTTTGTTAATATGGCAAAGTCTTTTTATTTGTGATAGTATATAATTGAGTACAATAAAGAGGGATTTATATTGAATTTGAGTGGTTCACAAACTGAAAAAAATATCCAAAAAGCTTTTGAAATAACAGCAAAACGTCGCATGGAATATGATATTTATGCTCTTGTATCAGAAAGACAGGGGTACAAAGAAGTGAGTCATCTTTTTTCTAGATTTGCAAATAATGAAAAAGAACATTCTAAATTGTGGTATAAATGGCTGAAAACTAATAATGGGAATTTCCCGACTTTATTAGAATGTATTAAAAATGCATTAAGCCAAGAAAAAGATGAAATCGAAGGTATGTACGAAAACTTTGCTATGCAGGCGAAAGAAGAAGGTTTTATACATATAGCTAATTTATTAGAAAATATTGAAAATATTGAAAAAATTCATTATGACAGATTAAGAAAATTAATAATTAAATTGGAAGATAATGCTGAACCAAATAGTGATGGAACTTTCAATTGGACATGCAGTACATGTGGTGCTGTTTTGCCTCAAAAAGAAGAACCTCAATTTTGTCCGTTATGTTTAAAAGAAGAAGTATTTTTTTATAAGCAGCCAAATAAATAGTAAAGGAGAAATATTAAAAATGAAATTTCAAGAAATTAAAAACAATATTTTTTATTGCGGATTAAATGACTGTGATAGGAGAATTTTTGATGAATTGATCCCATTAGAACATGGTACAAGTTATAATTCATATCTTGTAAAAGGTTCAGAAAAAACTGCAATTATCGATACTATGTATCCGCCAAAAACTAAAGAATATTTAAAAAGATTATCAGATAATCATATTGGGAAAATTGATTATATCGTTGCAAACCATGGGGAACAAGACCATTCTGGTTCAATTCCTGCATTGTTGGAAAAATATCCGAATGCTGTTGTTTTAACAAATCCAAAAGTTGCAGAAAATATAAAATCAATGTTACATGTTCCTGCTGAAAAAATTCAGGTAATATCAGATGGCGAAGAAGTATCTTTGGGTGACAAAACTCTTAAATTTATATTTGCTCCCGGAGTTCACTGGCCAGATACAATGTTTACTTACATTAAAGAAGATAATGTAATTTGTACTTGTGACTTTTTAGGTGCTCATTACACATTCTCAGATGTTTTTGCCCAAGAAAGCAAAGAATTGGAAAATAGTGCAAAAAGATATTATGCGGAAATAATGATGCCATTTAGAATGATGTGTAAAAAATATACTCAGATGGTAAAAGATATGAATGTTGATATGATTTTGCCAAGTCATGGTCCTGTTTATAAAAGACCGGATTTTATTTTGGATTTATACACAGATTGGACAGCTGATGCTCCTAAAAATTTAGTAGTAATGCCTTATGTTTCAATGTATGAAAGTACAAAAGAAATGATTGATTATTTGAGCGATAAATTAGAAGCAAAAGGTATTAAAACCTTTAAATTTGATATTGTAGACGATGATTTAGGAGATCTTGCAATGTCATTAGTAGATGCTGCAACAATTGTAATGGGTACATCAATGGTTCTTGCTGGACCTCACCCAATGGCAGTTAATGTTGCATATCTTGCAGCTGTATTAAGACCAAAAGCTAAATTTGCGTCACTTGTTGGATCTTATGGATGGGGCGGAAAATTATTTGACTTGATTGCTCAAATTTTAGCTCCATTAAAATTAGATTTGATTGAACCATTACAAGTGAAAGGAAAACCAACAGAAGAAGATTTCAAAAAGCTGGATGTGATGGCTGAAAGTATTTATGAAAAACATAAATCAATCGGTTTAGTCTAATAATTTCAGATAATTGATATTTTTTTTAAAGCGGATTTTTTAATCCGCTTTTTATTTTTGTAATATTTCGTAAAAAAAAAGTCAATTATTTTTTTTTGATTGTTTTAAAAACAATATAGAAAGTGGAGGAAATTTTTATGATTAAAGCAATTAATTTTTTAGGCAAACCAGAGGCACCAGGTTCAATATCTAATGTTGCAGCTCAAAAACCGGAATTAAAACCAAATGCAGGTAATATTGAGCCTGCAAAAGATTCTTTTGTTCCATCTGCAGATAAAAAAGAAGAAGCTCCAAAGGCTGATCCTAATGATAAATTTGAGAAAAAAGAAGATGCAAAAACAGCATAAGTAAAATAATAAATTTTTAATATATAGAAAGTTTATTTTATAAAAAAAGCGGAGAATTAATCTCCGCTTTTTTATTTTTTTATTAAGCTTTAACAATTGATTTTGCAAATGATTCAGAGCTGCGAGAATGAATTTCATCTTCAATTTTTGCAATGAATTCATCAATACTCATCGTTCCAACTTGTCCGATACCGCGTGCTCTTACAGCAACTGAATTTGCTTCGATTTCTTTATCACCTATTACGCAAACGTAAGGAATTTTCTTATCTTGTAAGCTTTCTCTAATTTTGTAATTCATACTTTCTGATCTGTCATCAAGATTTACTCTTATTCCTTTATCACGCATTTTTTTGTATACTTTTTCTGCAAAGTCAATGTGTTTTTCGTTGCTTATCGGAACGATTGCAACTTGTGTAGGAGCAAGCCATGTTGGGAATGCTCCTGCGTAGTGTTCAATTAAGATTCCATGGAAACGTTCCATTGACCCAAAAATTACACGGTGCAACATTACAGGTGTTTTCATTGAGCCGTCTTTGTCTTGGTATTTGATATCAAATCTTTCAGGTAAGTTAAAGTCTAATTGAATAGTAGCACATTGCCAAGTTCTGCCGATTGCGTCTTTAACTTTGAAGTCAATTTTTGGTCCGTAGAATGCGCCGTCTCCTTCATTTATATCGTATTTCATTCCGCGTTTATCCATTGCTTCTTTAAGACCTGCTTCAGCTCTGTTCCAGTTTTCAATTTCCCCAACGTAATTTTCAGGACGTGTAGATAATTCAACTTCAAATTTCATATTAAATATTTTCATTGTATCAGCTACGAAGTCGATAATTTCGTTTATTTCATCTACTAATTGTTCAGGTGTACAGAAAATATGGGCATCATCTTGAGTGAAGCCTTGTACACGAGTAAGACCTGATAGAGCGCCTGATTTTTCTTTTCTGTAAACAGTTCCAAGTTCAGCCATTCTTAATGGTAAAGAGCGGTAAGAATGTCTGTTTGCTTGGTAAATTAATATATGGAAAGGACAATTCATCGGTTTCAAAATGAATTGGTCTTCATTTTCCTGATCTTCATCTTTTTGAATAAAGAACATATTTTCACGGTAATGATCGTAGTGACCAGAAATTTCCCAAAGTTTTGATTTTGCAATGTGAGGAGTGTTTACAATTACATATCCGCGTTTTCTATGTTCTGTTCTCCAGTAATTTTCGATTTCTTCTCTTACTATAGCTAAGTTTGGATGCCATAGAACAAGACCGCCGCCTAATTCATCTCTTGTTGAGAATAAGTCAAGCTTTGCTCCAAGTTTTCTGTGGTCACGTTTGTCTGCTTCTTCTAAGAAATGCAAATAATCCGCTAAATCTTCTTTGCTCCAAAATGCTGTTGCATAAATTCTTTGAAGCATTTTATTTTTCGCGTTACCTCTCCAGTAAGCACCTGCAACTTTTAATAATTTGAACGCATTTGCTTTAATATATGATGTATTTGGAAGATGAGGACCTGCACATAGGTCGTTAAAAAGAACATTTCCATCTTTATCTTTTGTTAAGTATAATGTCGGATTGTCGTTTCTGTGTTCTTCCAATAATTCTGCTTTGTAGATTTCACCTTCAGCTTTAAATTCTGCAATTTGTTTGTCAACATCAGGGATTACGTATTTTTCAAATGAAAGATTTTGCTTTACGATATTTTTCATTTCTTCTTCGATTTTTACAAGATCTTCTTGGGTAAAAGCATGACCGTCTGTTAAATCGAAGTCATAATAAAAGCCGTTCTCTACAGCAGGTCCGATAGCTAACTTTGCTGACGGAAAAAGCTTTTGAACAGCTTGAGCCATAATGTGTGATGTTGAGTGTCTTAAAACACTTAAAGTTGATTCGTTTTTTTCCATTTTTTATCCTTTTCTATCCTTTAATGGACAAATTTATTATATATAACAACCCTTATATATACATTTGTCTCCGGGGTGGATCCCCCTAACTAACTACAATCAACTTTATACTACTAATATATAAGAATTACAAGCTAGGAATTTTTATTCCCGAAAAGTTTTACGCAAGCTGCAGAAATTAATGCAGCTGCTCCGCCTGTGATTAAAGCCCATTTAGTTTTGCCTGTTTGTGGTACAAATTTTTTCACAGAATCAAAAGAAAGGTCTTGTAACATATTATTTATAATAGGTTTAAAATCTTTTTTTGCAGATTCCAGCATATCTTTTTTATGCAGGTATCCATTTTTTTCAACTTTTGTTAAATTTTTGTATAATTCTAATTCTTTATTTGTTACATTAATTGCAATATCTCTGGAAGACTTAAACATATCAATAGTTGTGTCATTAATTGGATTAGGTGCTTTATATCCATCTTCTCCAATTGCATCCACTATATCTTTTTTTACAATATTAATAATATTTTCAGGGAGAATATCTCTTTTTTTGATTTCGTTAAAATATTCTTCTAAAGAAATATTTTGGCCTTTTTTATTAGTTAAGTAATTTATAAATTTATCAATTTTTTTGTTTGCATTTTTCGCATCTTTTTCTTGTTTAATTAATTGTTGTTTAAAGTCTGCTGAGGATATTTTATCTCCAGGAAAAGCATTGTTTATTCTGACTTCTAAGTTGTCTAATAAAGCTCTTGCAGGAACGAGTCCCCAAGATTTAGAAATAGCATCCAGAGATTTTGTATTTTGCATATTATCAATCGTTTTGTAAAAAACATCAGAGTTTCCATTTAGTAACTCATCTAAATTCTTAGCTGCCCGAGGCGCATATGTAGATCCTGCAATTGCTCCTGCAGTTCCAGCACAAATTCCTGTAGAGATTGCCATTATGTTATTTTGATTTCTGTTATCTTTAGGTTGTATTGGATATATAGCCATACTTTATCTCCTTAGATTTTCTTTATTTATTAAACACTGTAAAGATTTTTATTGCTATTAGTCTTATTAAGTTTTTACAAAAAGTAACATAGCTTTTGCAGGCATGAACAATTTTTATTATTTGTTATAAAATATCATTATTAAAGAAAAGAGGTAAAGAAATGAACACAGCAGTCTTAGTCGGTAGAGTAGGCCGAGATGCCGAAATAAAATATTTTGAATCAGGAAAAGTAAAAGCAAATTTTTCAATAGCAGTAAATCGCTGGGATCCAAAAACTAAATCAGAAGTAGCCGATTGGTTTAATATCGATGTATGGGATAAATTAGCTGAATTTGCAGGCGAATATGTAAAAAAAGGTGTTCAAGTTGCTGTGGATGGCAGAATTGGTCAAAATAAATGGACTGATAAAGCTACAGGCAATGAAAGAGAAAATTTTCTAATTATTGCAAGCAGTATCAGATTATTAGGTTCAAAAAGAGATATTGAGCAAGATCAGTTATGATAATTAATTCAAATATTGTAGGTATAATTGCAGATGATTTAACAGGCGCAAATGATACTGCTCTTCAGTTTCATTTAAAGGGCGCAAATACTCAGATATTATTGTCTGATGAAATAGAACCTTTGAATATTAAAAATACTCAAACTTGGGCTATTTCTACGGAATCAAGAAATGTTGAGCCAGAAATTGCTTATGAAAAAGTTTTAAAAGCTGCAAAAATGTTTGAGGAAAAGTTAAATCCTGATTATTTTTATAAAAAAATTGATTCAACAGTAAGAGGAAATATTGCTGTCGAAGTTTTGGGAATATTAGCTGCATTAAATTACGATGCATCCATTGTATTACCGGCATTCCCTGCAGAGACAAGAACTACTGTCGGCGGTTATCATCTAATGAGAGGGATTCCTATAGAACGTACAGAAATGGCAAGAGATCCTCATTCTCCAATATGTGAGTCGCATTTGCCAACTTTATTAAAATCTCAAATTTTACCAGAATATCAAAATTTGATAGGTCAAATAGAATTAAAAACAATAATGAAAGGTGCAGGACCTATTTTACAAAAGATTAATGAATTAATTCATGACGGTAAAAAATTGATTGTAGCTGATTCTGTATCTACCGTTGATATAGAACAAGTCGCGTTAGCTATAAAAAAATGTGATTATAAAATTTTACCTGCAGGAACTGCTGCATTTGCTCAAGCTTTAAGTGAATTTTGGTTAGCGGATTTGGATTGTGAACATATTATCAAAACATTTCCTAGATTGCCTAAATTTATTGTATCAGGCAGTGCAACTCAAATTACTGCTAATCAGATAGAAAAGCTTGAAAATAGCGATGAATTTGAAGATGTTTTATCTATAAGTCTTGATTTGAAAACAGTTTTAGATGGTGTAAAAGATGAATTAGTTGACAGGATTGTATCTAATTTAAGATTTGATAATACGGTCATTGTTCACACTTCTCATTTGATTAAGGATTTTGACGGGTTCTCAGAAGATTCCTTAAATGCTGAACTGACAAAAGCTAATTTAGCAACAGTAATTACTGATTTTTTGGCAGAATTGACAAAACGTGTTTTAGCTAAAAAAGAAGCTATTTTAATAACTTTAGGCGGTGAAACTTCATATAAGTGTTGTAATGCAATTGGTGCTTATCAGTTACAATTAATTGATGAAGTTGCACCTGCAATTGCTCTTACTCTTGATCATAATGCCCAATGGATTGTGACAAAATCAGGAAATCTTGGAAATGCAAATACTTTAATAGATATTTTAAGATATTTTGAGACTCATGGCGGATTACAAAATGCATAAGATTGTTATTACAACAGGTGATCCAAATGGGATTGGTGCTGAGATTACAATAAAAGCATTGAATAAATTAAATTTACCTCAAAATAAAATTACTTTAATTTCTAATAAAAAGATTTTAAATTACTACGGAAAACTAGATAAGGATTATCAAGTTATTGAAATTCCTTATGATGCTGATATTAAGCCTGGTGTAGTTACAAAAGAGGCTGGTGAATTTTCTTTTCAATCTGTAAAATTAGCTTGTGAAATTGGAGCAGAAGCTATTGTGACGGCTCCAGTTGCGAAAAATGCGCTTTATCTTGCTGGGCATAAATTTAACGGGCAGACTGAAATTTTGCAAAAATATCTAGCTCATGATAATCAATTAGCGGAAATGCTTTTTGTTGCAAGTAATTTTAGAGTATTGCTTTTGACTCGCCATGTTGCATTGAAAGATATTAGTCTTACTAAAGATATGGTTGTTGAAAAAATTCTTAATTTAAATGAATTTTTTGTGAAAAAATTAGGAATTATAGAACCAAAATTTGCACTGTGCGGGTTTAATCCTCATGCCGGAGAGGACGGTATTTTAGGGAGAGAAGAAATTGATATTTTAATCCCTGCAGTAAATGAATTAAGAGAAAAAGGTGTAAATATTACAAATCCTTTGCCTGCAGATACGTTATTTATAAAAATTGCAAAAGAGTATTTGCTTGAAACTCAAAAACAAAATAATAATATTTCGAATAGCTTGTCTTCTTGTCCTCCTGACATCAGTTCTTCTTGTTATGATTGTTGTATTGCAAATTATCATGACCAAGGTTTAATACCGATTAAAACTGTGGCAGGTGATAAGACTGTCAATATGACAATAGGATTGGATATAATAAGAACGTCACCGGGACATGGAACTGCTTTTGATATCGCAGGGAAAAATATTGCAGACGAAACTGGCATGATTGAAGCTATAAAAGCTGTTTTATAAAGGAGATTTGGAATGAAAATTAATAATGTATTTAAAAATGTTTTGTATGGTTCTATATTGGCTGTTGTTGGATATTCAGCTTATGATAGTGTGAAAAAAGACGTTAAAGCAGATAAAGATTTTATAAATAACTCTTCAAAAGAGATAATGCAGAAAGATTCTAAAAGATATACCAGAATTATTGGTAATATTAATTCTAAAAAAGTTGTTAATAATGTTCAATTATGGGAAAATGAGCTAAAAGCAATGAGAGATTCTTTGTATATTGATAGTATTGCGAAAACTAATTATGCAAAGGGGGCTCAAATGGTAAGAGATAGTATAAAAAATGCTGCCAAAACAATGAAATAAATAGAGAAATTTTTATTTAATACTATAAAAAAGACCTCTTCATAAATAAGAGGTCTTTTTAGTTTATTTTTTAGTATTAACTTTAAGCAGTTTTTGTTTGTTGCTTATCGTTCCAGAAATCAACTAACATACTGCAGAAGAAGATACTTGAATAAGTTCCGATTGCAATACCTAATATCATTGCGAGAACGAAATCTTTAGTTGTTACACCGCCAAAGAAATACAATGCCAATAATGTAATTAATGTTGTTAATGATGTATTTATACTTCTTGTTAAAGTTTGATTTACTGAAGCATCAACAATTTCTCCAAAAGACATTTTCTTTGAATAGTATCTTAAGTTTTCTCTAATTCTGTCAAATACAACGATTGTATCGTGAACTGAGAACCCGATAACTGTTAATACTGCTGTAATAAACAAACCGTCAATTTGAACGTTGTATAACAAGCCTAGTATTGAGAATATCCCGCATACAAATATTACGTCATGCAATACCCCTAAAATTGCAGCAAGTGCATAATCAAATCTAAATCTGAATGATAAGTATGCTACAATTCCAAGGAATGCTAAAGTTACTGCTATTAATGAGTTTTTGAATAATTCTTTACCCATTGTAGGTCCTACAGAACTTACAGAAATTAATTCAGGATTTGTGTATTCTGTTTTTAATTGTTCTGTAATTTTATCTTGGTCTGCAGAATCTTTATCTATAAATTTAGTTCTAATTGAAATTATAGAATTAATATTTGATTTAGTATTTTTTTGTTGATCATTGTTAACGTTCAAAATTTGAATGTAAGGATTTTCAATACCTGCTTTTTCTAAAGTATCACGAGTTTTTGCAACATCGCTGTTTCCTAATTTCTGTTCAAGTCCGTATTGTAAAATAGTACCGCCTGTATAATCAATACCCACTTTCATAGGAGCATGATTTGAGTAAGTTACAGATGAATAAATCATTGCGATAATCCCAGGTACTAACAAAATTGTAGTCAGAAGCATCCACCACCATCTATATTTTACAACATGAACTAAATGTTTTTTTTCTGTATTTATCATTTTTTTACCTTTTAATCCTTTCTGACGATTATAGTCAGTACTTTTATATTTTAATCTAAGATACCAAAACGAGCTTTTTCACGTTTTGTTTCTGTAGCTTCGTAGCTTTGTCCGATTTCATCTTTTCTTAATCCGAATAGTGCAGGATGTTTTAATTCTCCGGTACCGAAGATTAAGTGCATGAAGTTTTTAGTAACAGTGATTGCACTGAACATAGATACAATTACACCAAGTGCAAGAGTAAGGGCAAAGCCTTTAACAACACTTGTACCTAGAAGATAAAGAATTGTACAAGTGATAATTGTAGTCATGTTTGAATCGAAAATACTTGTGAATGCTCTGTCAAAACCTGAATTGATAGCAGTGAAAAGATTTCTTCCATCTCTTAATTCTTCTTTTGTTCTTTCAAAAATAAGGATATTAGCATCTACTGCCATACCAATAGACAGGATAAAACCTGCAATACCTGCAAGTGTTAATGTTACAGGGATTGTTTTGAATAATGCAAACAAGATTAAACTGTAAATTATTAACGCAATGTCTGCGATTAGACCAGGTACGTGATAGAAAGCTATCATAAATATCATAACGGCAGAAAGCCCAATGATACCTGCTTTTTTAGATTTTGCAATACTATCTGCACCTAATGTAGGTCCTACAGTATTTTCTTCAACAATTTTAGCAGGAACTGGTAATGCACCTGCGTTTAATAAATTTACCATTCTTTCAGCTTCGTCATAAGCAAATCCGCTGTCACCGCCTGAAATTTGAGCTTTACCGCCATAGATTGCTTCATTTACACGAGGTGCTGATTGTAATTCTCCATCAAAGAAAATTGCCATTTGCTGACCTACTAATGCTTTAGTTAAGTCTGCGAATTTTTTAGATCCCTCAGCATTAAACTCTAATGATACAACCCATTGACCTGTCGAATCAGTGCTTAATGTTGATTTGGCTAAATCTCTACCAGTTAATCCTGTAGATACCCAAATAGGAGAACCGTCAGCAGCTTTCCCTTCTTTTTTGAATTCCAATTGTGCAGTTTCCCCGATGAATGCTTTTGCTTCTTTCAAATCGGTTACGTTTGGAATTTCAATTAATAATCTTTTTTCACCCACTTGTTGAACAACAGTTTCTGCAACACCAAGTTTGTTTACACGTTGTTCAATCGCGAATTGTAGTCTGCTCATAACATCAGGTGTTATTTTTGCAATAGAATCAGTTGTTTCAGCCTCAAGAATTAATCTTGAACCGCCAACCAAGTCCAGACCTAATTTTGTTGGTTTGATTACGATTAGAGCTATTGATACAATGATTACTCCAACGATAAACCAGAACATTAAAATTTTGTTTTTCACTTTTTTATCCTCTTAACTTTCTAGATATTTTTATTTTTAGTTGTAATTTTAAATTAATATTTTAATAAATATCAGAATTTTTTTATAGGCTAATCAGGCTAATCATTATTGATTTCATCAATTACCATAAATAAATCTGATTTTTCGATAGATGTAAGTTCTACTAACGGACGTCTTACATAATCTTCTATTAAACCTTTATGAGCTAATGCAGCTTTTACTGGTACAGGATTTGGAGCCATAAATAATTTTTTGAATATCGGATATAATTTTTTATGCATATTTACAGCTGCTAAAAATTCACCTGTTTTGTAATTTCTAATCATAGATTTTACTTCAGAACCGAAAATATGAGATGCAACAGATACAACGCCTCTTGCACCTAATGACATCATTGGAAGAGTCAAACTGTCATCTCCTGAATAGATTGTAAAATCATCAGGACAGCATAATTTCAATTCTGTAATCATATCCATATCAGGGAAACTTTGTTTAATTGCGACGATGTTTTGATATTTTTCTGCTAATGTCGCAACAGTTTCAGGCAGCATATTCACGCCAGTTCGACCCGGAATATTATAAATAATAATAGGTAAATCAACACTTTCTGCGATTGCTGAAAAATGTTCAATCATGCCTTTTTGAGAAGGTTTGTTGTAATATGGTACAACTGAAAGAATTGCGTCTACATCTTCTTTTTGAGCCCATTTAGCCGCCATAATCGCTGTGTCTGTACAGTTAGAGCCCGCATTCATAATTACTTTTGCTTTATTTGCAACAGCTCTTTTAATAGTGCTTAACAGCTCAAATTCTTCTTCATGTGTAAGTGTAGGCCCTTCACCTGTTGTCCCTGCAACTAAAAGAGCGTCACTGCCATGAGAAATTAAATATTTCGCAAGTTCTTCAGCTTTATTGTAATCGATTTCTCTTTTTGAGTTGAATGGAGTCACCATTGCGGTAATAACTTCACCTGCATCATATCTTAAAGCCATATAAAACCTCTTTCCCTTTTCAAGTCTATCCCTACGTATGGATAGATTATAAAACAAAATAAGCAAAAATGCTTAAAATATTAAGTTATTTATTGCAAATGTATCTAAAATTTGATAAAATAGTAATGTAATATTTTAAATAAGGAGCTGGTATATGAAAAGATTAGAGTCAATTTTGTCTGGATGTGCGTGTCTCGGGGGGGGGGCGTTTTAGAGCTTGCTCCACAAAGGTTTGTAGGTCTTGAAAAAGAGTTAAAGAGATGTTATCATAGTGATATAATACATCACTATGATAAAAAAGGTTTTACTTTAGCAGAGGTCTTAATAACTTTAGGTATAATTGGTGTAGTTGCTGCAATGACAATGCCTGCATTGATAGCTAATTATCAGAAAAAACAAACAGTTTCTCAATTAAAAAAGGCATATTCTACTTTCGCTCAAGCTCTTGTTTTATCACAATATGAAAATGGAAATTCTTCTGAATGGACTTTGACAGAGCAAGGTAGTTCATATGAAGATAATTTAGGATACTTTAATAATTATTGGAAACCGTATTTAAAAGTGCTAAAAATTTGTAAGACTATGGCTGAGTGTGGTTATAATATTTATGGTTATTCTGTTTTAAATAATAAAAATTTTGTAAATTATGGGCAGGAATTAAATATTCCTGGATTTATTTTTGAAGATGGTACCTATGCTTATATAAGACCATATTCAATAAACATTGTATATGTTCCAACTATACAATTATTATCAATAGATATAAATGGTCCTAAAAAACCTAATATGATAGGTAGAGATGTTTTTCAATTTCAAATAGATATAACAAAAGGAGTAATTGCAGGGTATGGTAGTAAAAATGATTGTACAAAAGAAAAAATATATAATTCAAACAATATAGAATATGCCAGAGCTTGCGGGGAAAAAATTATGTCTGACGGTTGGGAAATTAAAGATGATTATCCTTGGTAATTCATATAAGTTAAAGATTTAGTTTTAAGAATGTTTTCGTGTTAAAATTCTGTATATGGATTTAAGAAAATTATCGAGGAAACAAAAAGCATATATTGGAGCTTTCGCCGCAATTGTCGGTCTTTTGGCTTGGGCATTTATATCAGCAGGGGTTATTACTCACAATTTTAATCGTAGTCAATTGCAAACTGATCAAGATCGGCAGGAGGCAATGATTAACGGTATTATTCTTACTGAAACAAAAGACGAAAAAAAATATTGGGAGATTTATGGCGAGACTGGTAATTATGACAGCAAAAACGGTGTTGCCATGCTCGATAATGTAATCGGAAATTTTTATGATGAAAATAACGAAGTATCTATGAGTTTTGAATCTTCTAAAGGTACTTATAATGAAAAAAAAGAACAAATAATATTATATGATGATACATTTATTGTCTTAAAAGATTTAACAACATTACGTGCTAATAAATTGGTATGGACAGGAAAAGATGTTCCGATTGTGGCAGAGGGTAATGTTAGAATTACAAGAAAGAGTGACTTATTGGCGACTGCGAAAAAAGTTGAAATAAGCCCTGATTATAATACATTTAAAATTATTGGAAATACGGTATCTAAGGTATACAGCGATAAGGAGATTAAGTGAAAAAAGTATTATTAACATTATTGATAGCACTATTTGCAACAGGTTTGATTGTTCAAGCTTCTGATCTTATAATCGAATCAAAAACTCAAAGTTATAGCGAGCAGGAAAATAAACTTAAGTTTGAGGGAGATGTAAAGGTATCTGTAGACGATTTGCATGTTGTTGGAGATTCTGCAGATGTAAGCATGGATGAAAATCAAAAATTAGATACAGCAACTTTTTATAACAAACCTTATGCGTATGAGGTTAAAAAGAATAAAAAAAGAGAAGTAAAAGCTAATATTTTAAAAATGTCTTTGATCACAAAAGTTGTAAAAGCACAGGGTGATACTCAATCCACAGTATTTGACGGCAAGACTCCTATTGTTGTAATAAATGCAGATGAGCAGGAATATGATACTAAAACAGGAATTATGACTGCTACCGGTGCTGTTACAATAAAATATAAAGATTTGGATACTTTTTCTGACAAAGCAAAAGTTAAGACTGATAAAAACGGTGATTTGAAAGATATTGAGCTTATTGGAAATGCTAGAATTAAACAGCAAAGTAATGATTCTTATGCTGATAGATTTTATTATAATGCAGGAACAAAAGTTTTGACAGCTACAGGTAACACAACATCTAAAGCAATAATGGACGATGGTGCTACTTTGGTATTAAAATCGAGCAGGCAAGAATATGCTCAGGACAAAAACATTTTTAATGCATCAGGAAACGTTAGGGTTTGGTATCAGGATTATTATGCTGTAGGTCCAAAACTTACATTGTATCCGAATAAGGAAGGTAAACCAAATGAGGCTTATTTTACCGGACGTTCAAGTATTACACAAGGCGTAAGGACTATTTATGCTGATAAAATTAAAATGACAATGAAGCCGAAAAATTTCCATGCTGACGGAAATACAAGAACTGTTATAAAAAATATCGGTTCAGGTGACAATAGTGATAGTGATGGCGGTATAGGATTAGGGTTATAAAAATGAGTGAAAAAGAAAAAGTTGATAAGGCAATAGAATTATATCAAAAAGGTGAATATCAAAAAGCTATAGATGCTTTTAGTTCTGTATTGGAAACTTGTGCTGATAATGCTGAACTATATAATAATATTGCACTTTGTTATGCAAATTTGAAAGATTATGACAAAGCTGAAAAAAATTATTTGAGAGCTCTAGAATTAAATCCGAGATTACCTCAAGTGTATATTAATTTATCTGATATATATTATCGTGATAGAGATATGGGAAAAGGAATTGAACTTGTTTCAAGAGGTATTCAGGAAATTCCGGATAATCTTGTATTGCGTCATTATTTAGCAAGATTCTATATGGAAGATGCAAGACTTGATTTGGCTATTGATGAATTAGAACATATTTTGGAAAAACAGCCTGACAATTTTGATGTTTATTATGATTTAGGAAGAGTTCATTATGAATTAGGTAATTATGCAAGTGCTATAGAGAATTTTGAAAATGTTCTTGATTATAAAAATGAAAATCCTTGGATATATTATTATTTAGGAGAAGCTTACGAAGCTAATGATGAAATAGATAAGGCTCTTTCTAATTTCTTAAAAGCAATTGCTCATAATGATTCATTTTCTCCTGCGTATAAAAAAGCCGGAATTTTATTCTTTGCACGTGGGGATTATGATGATGCAATTGAATATTTTGAAGATTACATAAATCTTGATATTCCAAAAGAAGAAGTCGATAAAATAAAAGAATTAATCAGTAGAATTAAGAAAAAACAAAATGACAAAAAGTAAGTATTGGATAGCTTTTTCATCAATAGAAGAAATTGACAGCACTTTTATACAAAGGCTGTACAATTATTTTGGAGATATTGAGGAAGCATTTAATGCTGATAAATTATCTGATATAGATGGACTGAGTGTAAAAAAGGCTGAAAAATTTTTACGGTTACGCGATAAAATAGATGTTGATAAAACATTTGAAGAAGTTGCAAATCGTGGTATCAAATATTTAACATTTGATGATGAAAATTATCCGCAAATGTTGAGACATATTGAAAATCCTCCATCTGTTTTGTATTACAAGGGTGATTTATTTTCTTGTAATTTGAATAAAACTTTGGCTGTTGTAGGTTCCAGAAAAGCTACTTCTTACGCTAAAGAAGCATTAAGACAAATTATTGGAGAATTTCAAAATACTGATATTTGTATTGTGTCAGGCTTAGCATCAGGAATTGATACTACAGCTCATCTTGCAGCTTTAGACAATGGATTAAAGACAATAGGTGTCATTGCAAGCGGTTTTGATTTTACTTATCCTGCAGCGAATAAAGATTTGTATAACCGTATTGAAAACGGTTGTGGGGCTGTAGTTACGGAATATTTCCCGACATTTGAACCGCTAAAATTTAGATTCCCTCAAAGAAACAGAATTGTATCAGGTTTGTCATATGGCACGCTTGTAGCGGAAGCTTCATTAAAAAGCGGAGCATTGATTACTGCAAATCTAACATTAGAACAAGGCCGAGAACTAATGTGTATTCCAGGATTAATTACAAACCCTAATACTCAAGGAATTTATAAATTATTAAAAAACGGTGCAACATTAGTTACAAGTGCAGACGATATTTTAGAGGCACTAGGTTGGGAAATTAAAATAGAACAAAAAAGTTTATTTGATTTGCCAGAATTAAGTGAAGATGAAAAAATAATATATGAAGCTCTTGAAGTAGAAGAAAAATGTGTTGATGAAATTCAATCATATACTAAATTAAGTATAGATAATTTGTTGATGTACTTGACAATGATGGAGCTTAAAGGGATAATTAAACAAGTCGACGGGGACAGATATAAGAGAGTGAATCCTGTTAATTGCTCATAATTTCTATGAGTATTTTGTATATAGGTGGTATAAATAATGGCGACAAAAGCGACTGAAAAGAAAAAAGAAAAAGCATTAGTAATAGTTGAGTCTCCTGCAAAATCTAAAACTATAAGAAAGATTTTGGGGGATAGTTATCAGATAGAAGCAAGCTACGGGCATGTAAGAAATTTACCTACTAAAGACCCTACAACTGAAAATTTAGGTTTTGATATAAAAAATCATTTTCAACCAAAATTTGAGGTTATCCCAGGTAAGCAGGCTGTTGTTAAAAAACTCAATGAAATGGCTAAAAAAGCTGATAAAGTTTATCTTGCATCCGACCCTGACCGTGAGGGAGAAGCTATTGCTTGGCATGTAAGACAAATTCTAAAAGTGCCGGATGATAAAATTTGTCGAATAGTATTTAACGAAATTACTCCAAAAGCTGTAAAACATTCTGTTGAAAATCCTCGCGGGATTGATATGGATATGGTAAAAGCTCAGCAGACAAGACAAATTTTGGATAAGCTTGTGGGTTATAAGTTAAGCCCTGTATTGTGGAAACAAATCGGTAACAGAAATTTATCTGCAGGTAGAGTGCAATCTGTTGCTTTACGTATGATTTGCGAAAGAGAAGAAGAAATTGAAGCTTTTGTCCCTCAAGAATACTGGTCTATTCATACAATATTGGATAAAGACGGAAAATCTTTTGAGGCAGAACTTTCTAAAATTAAAGGTAAAGCTGTTGATAAAAATATTAAAAATAAAGATGAAGCTCAAAAAATTGTAGATTTCTTGAAAAATTATCCTTCAGAATTGGATATTACAAAAGTAACTAAAAAATCAACCAAAAGAAAACCTACAGCGCCTTTTATAACATCTACAATGCAGCGTGCTGCAAGTTCAAAACTCGGTTTTGGTGTTCAAAAAACAATGCAGGTTGCTCAAAAGTTGTATGAAGGTATAGAAATTGACGGAACTCCAGTCGGTTTAATTACATATATGAGAACCGATAGTGTAAGGGTATCAGATGATGCTCAAAGCATGGCTAAAGATTATATTTTAGCAAATTATGGGGATAAATATTATCCGGATAAACCGAATATTTATGTAAAAGGCAAACAAAATGTACAGGACGCTCACGAAGCTATCAGACCTTCTTATCCTGAAAGGACTCCTGAAAGTATAAAAAAATACTTGGATAATGATCAATATAAATTGTATAAATTGATTTGGGAAAAATTTATGTCATCTCAAATGACTCCTGCAGAAGTTGCAAATAAGACAGTAGAAATTACAGCAGGTGATTATACATTAAAGGCTGGGACAAGTAAGGTAACTTTTGACGGATTTTTAAAAGTTTATAATGATGCTGATGAAGATGAGCAAGAAGCTGAAGCAAAGATTCCTGATTTGAATGAAGGGGATAAAGTTAAATGCCTTAAAGTTGATCCAAAACAGCATTTTACACAACCTCCTCCTAGATATAATGAAGCATCACTTGTAAAAGCTTTGGAAGAATATGGAATCGGACGTCCATCTACTTACGCAACAATTATTACTGTTATTCAAACTCGTAAGTATGTAGAAAAGAAAGACAAAGCTTTACATCCTACACTTTTAGGAAGAACTGTTTCAAAACAATTGGTGGCGCAATTCGCAGATATTATGGATTATAAATTTACTGCGGGCATGGAAACAAAACTAGACCAAATAGCAGAGAAAAAAGCTGTTTGGAATGACGTTTTGGAAAATTTTTATGAACCGTTTATTCAAGAGGTAAATAAAGCACTCCAAACCGGTGAACGTGTAAAAATTGAAAGTAAAATTAAATGTCCGAATTGTGGAAAGCCTATGGTGTTGAGAATTGGGAAAAACGGTTCACAATTCTTAGGCTGTTCAGGGTATCCTGATTGTAAAACAATGATGTCTTTGAATGCATTATCTGAAGATACAGGGGAAGAAAATTCAAATGAACCTGAAGTTTGTGAAGAAAAATGTGAAAAATGCGGTTCTAATATGATATTCAAGACAGGTCCGTATGGAAAATATATGGAATGTACAAATGAAAATTGTAAGCATAGAAAACCATATCGAAAATCAACTGGTGTAACTTGCCCTAAATGCGGAAAAGGAACAATCGTTGAGAGAAAATCGAAACGCGGAACTATATTTTATGGGTGCGATAAATATCCTGAATGTGATTTTACATTATGGAATGAGCCGACAGGAGAAACTTGCCCTGAATGCGGAGCTCTACTTGTTAAAAAGATCTTGAAAAAAGGTAATGTGATTGCATGTTCAAGCTTGAAATGTAATTATAAAAAAGAATTAAATGAAGATTCTGAAAATTAAAGTGAATAATATTAATTTTTGAGAGGGTATAAAAATGAATCCTGAATTGTATGAGAGATATCTGGCTAAAAAGGCTAAAAAATTAGGAATTACGGTAGAAGAATTGAAGGCGCAAGGAACATCTTCCCCTGTATCTGAATCATCTACGACTTCCAGTAAATCAGAACAAACTTTATCTCAAGTTAATCAACAACAGGTTCAAGAAGAACCTAAATATGTTCAGCGCACAATTCAAGATCAGTTATCATCTCAAGAAAATACAATCCCTCATCAACAGCCATATAGCGGAATGCAGCCTGAAACTGTAAAAACGGAGGTTCCTTCTTATGTATTTGGTCCTTCCAAAATGCAAGAAACTCCAAAATATAATAGCAGCCCAATAAATCAATCATTTTCTAGACCAGAAATTAAAGATAGCAGAGAAAATAAATTCGGTCTTATTGGTTATCCTTTAGGACATTCTTTGTCTAAAGTAATTCATGAAGCAGGGTTCAAAAGTTTGGGGCTAAATGCAACGTATGATATTTTAGAAACTCCTCCAGATAATCTTGTGGATAGGATTAAATGGTTAAAAGCTAACGGATATAAGGGGTTTAATGTAACTATTCCGTTAAAATTGCCGATTTCATTATTTGTTAATGAAGTTGATCATTATGCGGATTTAGCTCGTGCCGTAAATACTGTTTATGTTGAGGCAGATAAATCATTAAAAGCTTATAATACAGATGTAATAGGCTTTAGAAGAGCAATACCTAAAGATATTGATTTACGTGGTAAAAAAGTTGCAATTTTAGGCACAGGCGGAGCTGCTCATGCAGCTTGTGTAGCTTTGAGTGAGTGCGGAGTTCAGGAAATTGCCTTTTTTACTCGAAATATCCCAAATTCGATTGATTTGATGAATTATGTAAGAAGAAAATTCCCTGCAGTTAATTTTAATGTTTATCAAATTGAAAATATTCGTAATTTAGGTGAATATGCAATGCTGGTCAATACAACACCTATCGGAATGCTAGGCAAAGCAGGGGATATGATGCCTGTAGAAATGTATGCATTAGAATCATTAAATCGCGAGGCTGTAGTGTATGACGTGATTTATAATCCGAAAAAAACAGTATTAATAAGAGCTGCAGAAAAGTTAAATTTAAGAACTATTACAGGACTTGATATGCTTGTATTTCAAGCTGTAGCTGCTCAAGAAATATGGTTTGGGAACTCTCCTGATTGGAAAGATATGAAAATTGCAGCACTTGAGGTGCTATAAGTTGAAATATCAAAAAAGATACTTTATAATAAAATAAGAACTTTAGAAAGGAGCAATAAGTATGAAAAGATTTGAGTCTAAACAGATACAAAAATCTGCCAAGACAAATAGATCTTGTGTAGTTTTATCTAACTCTGCATTTTTCGGGGGGGGGGCAATTTAGAGCTTGTATCGCAAGGCTTTGGGGAAAACTATCATCACGATGGAGAATATCCGAAAGGATCCAGTGTATTATTAAAAGTAAAAGCTGCATTGCTTCAACAAAAGTCTCGTAATGACAGATTCGGATTTACATTAGCAGAGGTCTTAATAACTTTAGGTATAATTGGTGTTGTTGCAGCCATGACAATGCCTGCATTGATTAATAATTCTCAAAATAAAGAATTACAGGCGGCTTTAAATAAGGGGTATTCTGAGATTTCGCAGGCATTAGATTTGATGAAATATGATGTTGGAGAAGATATTTTACCGGTAAATTATCCGGCAAGAACGTTTGCACCAATCTATAGAAAATATTTCAAGTCTCTTAAAACTGTTGATCAGTCCGGAATTATAACAGGTACACAGGATGAGGGTGGATCGTATAATCCTAATAAGTCTTTTGAAAATTATAAAACATATAATAAATCTCAAGCAGTTAAAACATCTTTTTTTGATGATGGTCAGATTTTATTAGAAGATGGGACATTAATATTAATTGAAAATCCTGATTTAACTCCATACAGAATTTATATAACAATAGATGTAAATGGACCAAATAAAAAGCCAAATATTTGGGGAAAAGATTTGTTTACTTTCCAGATAACTGAAACAGGAAAATTATTACCTATGGGTATGGATGGGACAACTTATACTGATATGGATAAATATTGTTCTAAAAATTCTAATGAAAGTATAAATGGTATAGCTTGCACAGCAAAAGCATTAAGTGATCCTGACTTTTTTAAGAAAATGTATTAAATTATTATTCATATCTAAGTGCATCAATAGGATTTAATAAAGATGCTTTATATGCGGGGTAATAGCCGAATAATACTCCTATTGCCCCTGAAAATCCTAATGATAAGATTATAGAAAATAGGGAAATTGATACACTCATTACACCTGATATTTGTACTAGTTCTGCACCGATAATACCGACAGCAACACCTATCAGTCCTCCTATTATTGATAGCAGAAAAGATTCTATAAGAAATTGGACTCTTATATCAGAAGGTTTTGCGCCTATCGCCATTCTAATACCTATTTCCTTAGTCCTTTCTGTTACTGATACAAGCATAATATTCATAATCCCTATACCGCCTACGAGTAATGAAACTGATGCGATTGATGCTAAAAGAATTGCAAATGTTTGCACTGTGGATTTCATTTTTTCTTGAAATTCCGCAGAATTTCTAATTTCAAAATCATTTTCTTGATTTTTACCTATTCTGTGTCTTGCGACCAGCAATTCTTCAATATCTTTTTCAGCTAGTGATACATCATCTGGATCAGAACCTTTTACTACAATCATAGATACTGTTCCTGGAAATACTGTTCCGAAAACTTTTTTTTGTGCTGTTGTGATTGGAATAAATATTAAATCGTCTTGATCCATTGGTCCCATACTGCCTTTTGATTTAAGAGTTCCGATTACTTTAAAAGGAATTCCTCCGACTCTCATAATTCTATCTCTTGGATCAAGGTCGCCAAAAAGCTCAGAGGCCACAGTCGCACCGATGACGGCTACTTTTGCGGAGTTTTTAATATCTTCTGGGGTAAAGCCTCTACCTAAATCTATTTCGTAGTTTTTTATATAAAAATATTCAGGGTTAATTCCATATACTGTTGATGCCCAGTTTTGGTTTCCGTAAGTTAGTTGCTTTGATTCTGTGCTTACTGAGGATACAGCAGAAATTCCTCTTGCATTTTTTTTAATAGCTTCAGCATCTTTTATTGTAAGTGTTGGGCGTGTTCCCATTCCCATTCTTACCCCGCCCGTTTTGGCTGATGCTGAACGGATTGTAAGGAGGTTACTACCCATAGATTCCATATCTTGTTTGACTTTTTCACTTGCACCTGTGCCTACCGCTAGCATAATGATTACGGCACTTACACCAATAATTATACCAAGGCTTGTAAGCATTGAGCGCATTTTGTTTATTTTAAGCGATACTACCGCCATTTTTAATGTTGATTTGAAATCTATCATTTTTATCCTTTTTTAATATGGAATTGTTGTGTGTGTATTTATTTCATCAGAAATTATGTTTCCGTCTTTGAATCTTACAACTCGCTTGCAATATTGCGCGATGTCAGGCTCGTGTGTTACAAGTACAATAGTTTTACCCATTTCTTTATTAAGGTTCACGAAAAATTCCATAACTTCAATACTTGTTTTTGTATCTAAGTTTCCAGTAGGTTCATCAGCTAGAATTAGTGGAGGATCATTAACTATTGCTCGAGCTATCGCGACTCTTTGCTGTTGTCCGCCTGACATTTGGTTTGGCATATGGTCTTCTCGCTTTTCAAGTCCTACAATTTTTAGAGCATTTTTAGCTCTTACAATTCGTTCTTCCTCAGGAATTCCTTTATAAATCATTGGTAGTTCTACATTTTCTAATGCTGTTGTTCTTGAAATTAAGTTAAAGCCTTGGAATACGAATCCCATTTTTTCATTTCTTATTCTTGCAAGATTATCTGTATCTAATGAGAGCATATCAATGCCATCAAGGTAATAGCTGCCTGAATTTGGTTTATCAAGAGTTCCCAACATATTCATGAATGTTGATTTGCCTGAGCCAGAAGCACCCATAATTGCGACAAATTCCCCTTGCTCAATTGATAGAGAAACACAGTTTAGTGCATTGAAGCTGTCTTCTCCAGTTTGATATGTTTTTATTGCATTTTTTACTTCGATTAAACTCATTTTTTATAACCTTGGAACGGGATTTCTTCCACTTTTTTGTTTAGATTTTTTGCTTCTTATTGAAATAATTACATTTGAGCCTTCTTGTATTTTGTCTGAAATAATTTCTGTAGAAGAATCATTATATGCGCCTGTTTCTATTTCAACTCGTTTAGGTTTGCCTTTATCAAGTATCCATATTCCTTGATTTTTGTATTTAGGTCCGTTTATGTCAGGTGTGAATTTTAGAGCCATATTCGGAACACATAATACATTTTCACTTTTATCCGTAATTATTGATACATTTGCTGTCATACCTGGTTTTAATTTTAAATCTTCATTATTCACATCAACGATTACTGTGTATGTAACAACATTTGATTCTGTTGTTGGAGATAGTCTTACTTGTGTTACTTTTCCAGTAAAAGTGCTATCAGGGTATCCATCAAGAGTGTATGTTACATCTTGACCTTCTTCAACTCTGCCGATATCTGCTTCAGAGACACTCACTTCGATTTGCATTTTTGTCAAATCTTGAGCAATTGTGAATAATTCAGGAGCTTGGAAACTTGCAGCAACCGGAGAACCTAAGTCTATTTCTCTAGATATTACTGTTCCGTCTACTGGAGCTATAATTTTTGTATAACCTAAGTTTGTTAATGCTGTTTTTAATGATGCTTGGTATTGATTTATTTGTGCTTGAGCAGCATTAATTTGAGCTAAATCTGATTGGTAAGTACTTAATTTCTCATCTAATTCACTTTTTGCAACGAAATTTTTTGCATAAAGATTTTTGTATCTGACATATTGTTTTTGGTCATAATTTGCAATAGCCTGTAATTTTGCTAAGTTTGCTCTTGCGTTATTAATTTGAGCTTGATTTTGTTGGACAGTTGCTTCAAAGTTTGCGGGGTCAATTTGTGCTAGGATTTGGCCTTTTTTTACAACATCGTTATAATCTACGTAAATTTCTTTTATCAGACCTGATACAGTTGAACCGACGCTTACTGTATTTACAGGATTAATTGTTCCTGATGCTTCTACAACTTCTGTAATTGTACAGCGTTCTATAGGTTTAGTTTTGTATTTAACCTGTTTGCTATTGGTAATACATATAAAACTTGTGGTTAATCCTGCGATAATAATTATCCCTATTATTATATGTCTTTTTTTTATGTTTTTAATTTTTTCTACATAATCCTTATAAAGCATTATTTATCCTCTATTGATGTTGTAACTTCTTGTGGTAAAGCTATTGCTTTTTCTAAATTGGCTCTTGCTACATTATAATTATACACTGTTTGTACATATGATACTTGTGCGTTATTGTAATTTACTTTTGCATCTTGAAGTTGGATGTAATCTCCTAATCCGACAGCATATCTGCCGTCTGCAAGTTCAAAGTTTTCTAATGTTTGTCTTACTTTTACAGCAAGTAGCGGAATTTGTTTTTCTAATTGCATCATTGTAATATAAAGATTTTGAACTTCAAAGTAGATATCTTGTTTTGCTTGATCTATTTCTGTTTGAGCTAAATCTACTTGAATTTTTGCATTATCGATTTTATGCTTTTGACCTTTTATATTTACAGAAGTTGAAAGATTTACTCCCACATTAAAAGAGTTTGTATTGTATTGATCTCGATATCCGTAACCTGCTGTCGCAGAAATCTCTGGGAGGTATTCTCTTTTTGTATATTTCAAGGCTTCTTGCATAGCTTTCAATGTCGCATTGTATGCTTTTAAATCAGGCCTGTTTTTGTAAGCTATATTTACAGATTCTTCAAAAGTATATGGAAATGGTTTGAATTTATAGTTATCAAGTACGTTGATTTTTTCAACTTGAGAGGTTAAAAATGCATTATTAACATCTTTTGGAGGTTTGCTTAGATCTTTTTTTTCATCAATTTTTTCTAAATTTACTGGAGTATAATTGTTTTGAAAATTAAATGTTTCAGTATTTTCAATTTCATATTCGGGGGCAAATGCTATATACATTGAATTATTTAGTTGAACCAAAGCATTTTTATATGCTTTTTCAGATTCTACAAGAGTTATTTTAGAATCACTTAAATTTACTTCTGCGTTAACTAAATCAATTTTTGATTTAATACCTTCTTCAAAATATGCTTTTGTTCTTTGGTAGTTTCTTTCATTAATTTGAACATTTGCTCTATTTACATCAAGTGTTGCTTTAGCTGCTAGAACCCCGTAATAATTTATTTTTACTCCAAATATAGTTTGTAAAACGGTATCATCAAATTCATATAGTGCAGCCATTCTATCAAAATTATACATTCGAATGTTTGCATTTGTTTTCCCAAAGTTCCATATAAGTTGGTTTATATTGGCTTCAGCAGAATAAATACTTGAATTTGTAGATCTTCTGTTATTATTGTTGTCTGTAAGATTATAGCCTGTACCTATCCCTAATGTAGGAAAATATTCTGATTTGGCAATACCTAGATTACCTTTAGCAAGTCCGTAGTTGTAACGGGATTTTTTTATTAAAGGGCTGTTTTGCAGCGCAATTTCTATACAATCTTTTATGTTTAAAACAGCATTTTTTTCAATGCTCATTTGTTCTACCGCAAATGCTCTTGTAATTGTTGAAAATATACAAATTGTAAGGACTATTACCTTTATCTGAATTTTCAATATTGAATTCCTCTTTACAATATTATAACGATTAAAACATGTTTTTTGTTCATTTTAATCATTTATAGAGAGTATATATAGTTTAAAAACTATTGTAATTAATTATCTTTGAGTGTCCAAAAATCTTTTTGTAACATTACAATGAATGGTATTAGTTCTAAACGTCCGATCAACATGTTAAAAATCATTATGGCTTTTGAAGAAGAATGAAGTCCGTCAAAGTTTGCCATTGGTCCGATTGCTTTTGCAAATCCAGGTCCGATATTTCCAAGTCCGGTTATGCTAGAGCTTAGTCCTATAGTAGTATTATGCTCTATTATAGAGATCATTATTGCGGTAATTCCAAAGATTAAAAAATAATAGAATACATATACAATAATTTGTCTTGCAACTTCAGGTGCTACTGTTTTGTTATCTACTTTTAGATTAACAATTGCATTTGGATGCAGGATTCTTAAAAGTTCACTTTTCATAGATTTATATACGATAAGCCATCTTACCATTTTAATGCCGCCACCTGCAGATCCTGCACAGGAGCCCATAAACATTACTATAAATAAAAGAATTTTAGATGTGTAATCCCAGTTTATAAAATCAGTACTAGCACTTCCTGTAGAAGTTGTAATACTTATTACCTGATACAATGCGTGCATAATACTGTCAGATAAGTTTGAATGAGTGTTGATAACTAATGAAATTGTAATTAGAGCTGACATAATCAGAACAAGTGAAAAATACAATTTGAATTCTTCATTTTTAAAAAGAATTAACGGATTTTTTTGAGTAATTGCTCTATATTGAATGTTAAAGCTTGCACCTGCAAGAAACATAAATACCAAGGTGACCCAAATTAAATAATTTGAATGGTATCCCATAAGACTTTCAGGATTTGGAGAAAATCCACCTGCAGCAAGTGTGGACAGAGAGTTGCAAACTGAATCAAAACCAGACATGCCGCCGGCCATTAATAATATTACTTGAATTATTGTAAATCCTGCATAAATTTTCCATAGAGCAGATGCAGTATTTCTTATCCTTGGTGTGAATTTATCTTCGGTAGGTCCCGGGGCTTCTGCGAAGAACATCTGTCTTCCTGCAACTGCAAATTGTGGTAAAATAGCAACGAATAAGACTATAATGCCTAAGCCGCCAAGCCATTGAGTTAAGGATCGCCAAAAGAAAAATGCGTGTGAATAATTGAAATGAGTTAATATAGTTGCACCTGTGGTTGTAATCCCTGATACTGATTCAAAAAGTGCATCCAGTGGAGATAACCCGTAAAAAAGATATGGAATTCCAGATATTACTCCGAAAATTATCCAAGAAATTGCAACAACAAATAGAGCTTCTGCTTTTTTTATATCGTTTAAATTTTCTAATGTTTTTGAATTTGGAACAGCATTTCTAACAATTACACCGATTATAAATGATATTGCTCCAGCGGTAAAAAATGGTAATATTGAGGAAATTTCGTGATAATATAAAGCGGCAATAATTGGAGTCAAAATCACAAGACTTATATATATCATTGTAAGACCAATTGCATTTGCCAGATAGTTTAATCTCATATTACTTTACCTTAAAAAATTCTTTTATCATTGGAGCGTTTTCTGCTGTTGTAAATATAATTAATATATCATTAGTGTTAATTATGGTATCACCTTTTGGAATAATGATATTATTTTTTCTTATAACTACACCAATAATTGCATGTGTAGGAAATTTTAATTCCATAATTTTCTTGCCGTCAAAATCTGGAACAAGATTAATTTCAAGAACTTCACCTTGACCTTGTTCTACCGTTGCAAGGATATCTACGTCATTTTCCTGTAAATCATTTCTGACCTCATTAATAGCAGAATTTTTAGGAGATACAGCTATATCAATTCCTACTTTTTCAAACAATGGTATATTTAAAACTTTAGCAACTCTTGTAATTACTCTTTTTACACCCAGTTGTTTTGCTAAAAGTGAGCATAAGAGGTTTCTTTCATCATTATTAGTGACGCTTATTACGACATCTGCTCCACCAATTTCTTCTTCATCCAAAAGCTTTAGATTAGTACCATCACCATTGATAACTAATGTATTAGATAACTCTTCTGCTAATACCTGACACCTGTCATAATCTTTTTCTATGATTTTTATTTTAACTTTAAGCTTTTCAAGAGTTTTTGCGAGCATCATGCCAACATTTCCACCACCAATAATTGCTACAGATTTCACAATTTCTTTCTCATGGAAAAAAGTACCTGCTAAAATATCAAGGGAATGTGATGTGCCCATAAAAATTAACTTATCACCGTCTTGAATTTCAGTATCTCCGTTTGGAATAAATAGTTCACTGTTTCTTGTCAAACCAACCATTAATGTATTTTGTGTAAAACCGCAATCTTTTACTTTTTTCCCTACAATCGGCAAGTATGGTTGTACTTTATATTCTAATAATCTAGCTCTGCCGTCTGCAAAATTTTCAACATCTAAAGCATGAGCGACAGTAACAATTCTAAAAATTTCTTGAGTTAATAATTCTTCCGGCCAGATTATATAATCAATAAAAAAGTCGCAGAAATTTTCGCTGTTTTTTTCAAAGTTTAAGGTCTTTTTGTATTCTTCTCTGCTTACAAAGCAAATTGTTCTTACTCCGCCGAATTTTTTAGCGGATAGACAAGCTACAATATTTGCTTCATCAACAGCTGTACAGGCAATAAATATATCTGCATTTTTTATGTCTGCATTTTTTAAAACGTCTATATTGGATGCGTTACCTTGAACAAAACTGATATCTAATTTGTTAAATTCATCAGTTCTATTTTCTTCTTTGTCAATTATTGTAATATCGTGATCTTCAAAAAATTCAGTTGCCAAAAGACAGCCAATTTCTGTCGCACCATAAATTATTATTTTCATAATATTCGAATTATATATTAAGTAAACAATTTTTACAAGTATTGGTATAATAAGTCAAAATTTTTTATTGTCATTATTTATAAAGTGTATGTTAAATAAACTTCCCAAAATAAATTATGAAAAATGCTATCCTTCAAGATTAAAAAGAATTTTTCGCAGGGATATTAATTATGCAACATATAATAAGTTTGTTTCTAATTCAAAAAATCAAATAGTTGGCAATATTCCTATTGAGATAATCCGATTATTTAAAAAAGATAAAGGTTCTTCTATAAGGGGATTTCAAAAAGGTTTGTCAAATATTTCAGATTATTTAAGGGGTTGTTATCTTGAAGCTAAAAAGCAAAATATTATTTCTTATGGGTTCTCTGATCTAGATAGTGATGATTTAATGAGTTTTGAAAAACAGATATCATTATTTGCAAATAGGCAATTTAAAAATGTTTTACCCAAAAATATATCAGTAAAGCTTAAATATACAGGAAAAGGAGCTTGGGGAAATGTTTTTAAATTTTCAATGTCTGATAAAGATGGAAATAAAATAATATCTGATAAGGCTTTAAAAATTTATCATAAAAAATTTGTAGAAATTCCTCGTCTTTCTCGTATGCATGGATGTTTCGCAGAGGCAAATTTTTGGACTTTCATAAAATTTTTTGCAGGACACAATCTTGATAAAACTCAATTTACAAAACATTATATTTCTGATTTGAAAAGTGGTTATGCTTTAACAGAATTTGTTGGTTTTGAAAATTTTAGGGAAATTTTCCCTTTAAATTTAGACAAGGTGTTTAAATTTAAAAATTTTGATACAAATGAACCAATATTTGGAAAATTTTATGATGTTGGAGGTTATGTAAAGGCTTATGATTTTATTTCCGATAAAGTTACTTTTAAATATTTTAAAAAACTCATGCACAGATCACCTAGCGAGCTTAAATCTTTTTTAGCGTTACTTCACGAAAAAATAAAAAATCCTAAAACTCCGCATCGAAATAAAATTCAAAAAGCTATAGAACTATTTGAAAATCAAAAGCAGATAAATAATAATGTAGTTTAAAATTTGTAATGCTATAACAGCTACTATTGGAGAAAAATCCAATCCACCTACTGGTGGAATAATTTTTCTGAATAGGTTTAGGTATAAATCGGTAACATCTTTTAAAGCCTCAAATGGTTGTTTGTACCAATCAATGCTCGGTACAAAGCTTAAAAGACATCTGACAAGAATTAACCAAAAATAAATTTGGAAAAAGCTGTTTACTACAAAAATTAAATTGTTAATCATAATTCACCTGATTTTATAATTGAGAACTTTTTTTAGTGTTAGCACAAGTACAATTTTCTCTTGATGTTGGAATATTTTCAATCATCTTGAAGAGTAAATTTTTAAGATTTGCTACATTAGAATTAAATACTTCAATTACTTCATGATGAGATACTGGTGGTACATCTCCAACTAATCCTGCATCATAGTCTGTGATTAGAGAGATATTTAGCGGACACATATCCATTTCTTTTACAAGGTATGCTTCAGGAAATGCGGTCATATTAATTACTTCCCAACCTTGGTTAGTGAAAAATTTAGATTCTGCTTTTGTTGAAAATCTTGGTCCGTTAATAACAACAACAGTTCCTTGTTCGTGAATTGTAATACCTAATTCTTTACCTGTTTTAATTGCAAGTTGTCTCAATTCAGGGCAATATGTCTCAGCTGCTGATGGGTGAGTAACGATTGGTCCTTCAAAGAATGTTGTTTTTCTTCCATCTGTCCAGTCAACAAATTGATCACAAATTACAAAATCTCCAGGTTTAACGTGCTTTTGCAAACTTCCTGCCGCACAAGGAGAGATTACTCTTTCACAACCAACTGATTTCATTGCCCAAACATTAGCTCTATAATTAATTAAATGAGGTAAAATTGTATGATTTCTTCCATGTCTTGGCATAAAAGCAACTTTATGTTCTCCTACAGTCCCAATAAACAAACTGTCGCTAGGCATTCCATATGGAGTTTCAACTCTTACTTCTTCAATATTATCTAAGAATTTATAAAATCCTGAGCCGCCAAAAACACCAATATCTGCTAATTTTTTCTTTTCCATAAATTTTATCCTCTCATTTAATATAAATTACTATTAAAATAATAACATAAAAAATAAAAAAATACTCTAAAAATTATAAAAAATACATAGCTTAACAATTGTTATTATAACACTTAAAACTCCGCAATAGCAAGTGGTTCAGCTGTTTATATTTTGGAAGAAAATTGCTTAGGGGTTGAAATTTTATTTTTTTGTAATATATTGTTTATATAATCATTCTTAAAAGTTTTTGATTTTGTTGAAGAAACGAATCGTTAGGGAATTTTTAAGGATTTCAATTTACAACATAGAGGATTACATTTTGAAAAAATTGTTACTGTTAACTTTTACGCTAACGTGTATGTTACTTAGCCATGTTCAGTGTCAAGCAGCAGACGTTAATTCCGTAAAAGCCACAATAGTAAAACATGCTATTGAAATGGGTGTTGATCCTGCAATTGCATTGAGTATAGCTCGTACAGAGTCAGGATTCCGCCATGAAGCGAGAAGTTCGCACGGTGCAGTCGGAGTATTTCAATTGATGCCATCTACTGCAAGAAGAATGGGGTATAATCCTTATTCTTTAAATGAAAACATTAAAGCAGGTATTACATATTATAAGAAAATGTATAATATGTTTGGTTCTGTAGAACTAGCTTTGGCAGCTTACAATGCCGGTCCTGGAAATGTAAAAAAATACAATGCAGTTCCACCATATGGTGAAACAAGACGTTTTGTAAGTAAAATTATGACAGATGTCAACAGACAAAAATCAAACCCTGATCCGGCAGTAATTAAAGCCAGAAAAGGTGTATATACTGCTCAAAAACCAAAAGCAGTTACTGTTAAACCTGTTGCACCTAAAACAACTGTGCATAAACCTGTTAGTAAAGCAGTTGACGTAAAAGATTTGCAGGTTGAAGTTTTACAAGAGAAACCTATTGAGTTAAAATTAGAAACTCTAACCGTTGCAATATAAAAGTTTTGTTATAGTGATACAAAAAAAAGAGCCTTTTAAAAGGCTCTTTTTTTTGTAAATATTTCTTAATAAATTATATAAACTTGTTAAAGAAACATTCCTAGTTTTCCGTATACCAATTTAGAAAGGAATCATGTATCGATATGGGAATGGCAGCAGGACAAGCAAGATTATTAAGCATTACGGCGAGATTGACCGATAATGAACTACGCTCTCAAACCATAACAAATTCAAAGTTACGTTTGGCAGATCAGTCTTCAGAAGCTAGCCAAGAATATATGGATGCATTAAATTCTACTCAATTAATGTTCAGTACATATAATGATAATGGGGAAGTATCTTATCAATCATTAACAGCAAACACTTTATTAACATATAGTGATTTAAAAAATCAATATTCATTAGTTAACTCTGCTGGTCAGATTATGCTTAATGGTACTGACATAAAAAAATATGAAGAATCTAACAGTTTATCAGAATTTTTATATAGTTATGGCATTCCGGAAGTTGATAATCCTAAGTATCCGGAAGCATTAACAGGAATTTATGGAAAAACTACTGTAGATGACGGCTCATATTTATATGAAAATTTATATGATGAAAATAATCCAGGGCAATGGAATGATTATTTTTCAGCTATGACAGATACAGATATTGCTAATTTACAAACTATTGTAACTAAAGATCCAACTGAAGTTACAGAGGCTGATGCTCAGCAGATAACAAATGTTGTAAATAATTGGAAAACTCAAGTTACAGGCAATTCTTTATTTACTGATTATGCAAATATCGGAGGAACTTTTGGCGGATACATAAATGAATTGTTGAGCCCGCCAACTGTAGAGTTTCCAAATGAAGACGATTATCGTTCTGATGATGGGACTATTTTGGCTCAAAAATTCGATTTAGCATCAAAAAAATGTTACCAACAAGCAATGGCTGGAAGCCAAAGTTGTTATTTACATGTACTTGCTCACCTTTTGGATTTAAAAGTTTCTGATATAAATTCTTCAGGACGAGTAGATTCTTCTTGGGGGCAGACATACAGTACAACTGTAAATTCAAGTTGGACTATTACTCCAAATGGACATATTAATGGGTCTTATATTAATAGTATGGGGCAGACTCCTAATATGGCAGAAGTTTCAGAATATTTATGTAAAGATGATGACGGTGATGGCGAAGCAGATGTTTTAGCTCCGGCTACTGGTCCGACTATTACAAGTTCTTCATTGGATATTGATAAATTATTAAGTAACTATAAAATAAATTCAGATGGTGATATGGTACAAAAAACTTTTAAAGAAAAAGTTGTTGATTTATTTTATGTTATGGAACATTATGGTGATGCTTCTTTACAGAAAGCAGATGGTACAAACTATACATATGATGAATTAAAAGTCTATTTGCAAAATTTCCAAACAGATATTACAACTACATTAAATCAAGTTACTCCGGATTACTATGAAGCAATTAAAGATTGGCAAAATCAAATGAGTGCTTGGCTTAGTGATATTCAAAAGAGTAAAGCAAATTATGTTGCAAGTTTAGATACTGTTCCGGAAAAGACTATTCCTGATGAAACAGATGCAAGATATCAATGGTATGTCAACCTATATTACAGAATGGGCGGAGGTGCCACTAATGCGGATGGAACTAAAAATACTAATAATTATAAGGTTTTAGATGATAATTTGTTAAACAATTCTGAGTGGTTACAATTTGCATTAGAAAATGGTATTTTGACAATGGAGCAAGCTTCATACTCAGAAAACGGATCTGAAAAATATCCGGAAATAGGAACATATGATTGGACTTCAATTATTTACACAAATGCTAGTGATATAAGATCTCAGGAAAATGAAACAGCTATTGCAATTGCCGAAGTAAAATATAAAAATGCAATGACTGAAATAGAAAATCAAGATAAAAAATATGATCAAGATTTGAAAAAATTAGATTCAGAACATTCAGCATTGCAAACAGAATATGATTCAATTAAAAGTGTAATTGACAAAAACGTTGAAAGATCTTTTAAAGCATTTTCATAGTTAGTAAAAAGCTCCCATTTTATATGGGAGCTTTTATTTTTAAGAATTAAATGCTTTGAATAATTCTTGTAAAAGTTCATGTCCTTTTAATAGTGTTTTGTAATCCAAATATTCATTTTTTGAATGCATATTGCAAACTGTTGCAAGTCCTAATAAGTATGGAACAAATTTGTCACTATTAGCATTTACTTCATTCGCATAAATGTGAGTTTCCGCACCAGCGTGGAATGATGTGATATCCGGTATTACTCCGACTTTTTTTGCTGCTGTTTCAAAAAGTATTGGGATATAATCATCATCTACTTTTTCAAAAGGTGGTAGGTGTTCTTCAAATTCAATTGATGCTTTTGCTATTTCTTTATTTTTATTATTGAATTCATCAACAGTAAGGGACATTTTATTTTTCAATTCTTCTTCTTTTTTACGGCTTGAGCTTCTGATAGAATAGCTTACTTCAGCATCTGTATTTATGATGTTTGTCACATTGATATTTCCTGCAGAAATCCCGCCTAAGTTGCATGATGTAACAACAGTTCCTTCTTCTTCATAGAATACACCTTGAGGAAGTGAAGAAATTAGATCGGCAATTAATTTTGCTGCATTAGCACGTGTTTTATCTCCGATGTCAATTCCTGAATGACCGCCTTTGAAACTGTGTACTTTAATTCTAGCTAAAGTGTAACTTGCTCCTGAAACTTCGCATTGCCCCAGTGTATCGCTATCGAGTACAAGTACATATTTTGATTTAAAGTTTTTAAGATTTGCATTTCTGATTCCTGAAAGATTATTTTCTTCATCTCGAGTGAACATAACTTCAAGTCCGCCATGTTTCATATCTGATTTTGCAAGTTCTTTTGCAAATAAAAGAGCATTTGCAACACCTGCTTTGTCATCTCCTCCTAAAGTTCTGTCTATTGCGTGGATAAATCCGTTTTCATCAACATAAGTTTTTACAGGGCTTTCATCACCGATTACATCCATATGAGCTGATAGCATTAGAGGTTCTTTTGAGCTATCGGTTGCAGGAATATTTATCACAACATTTTTAAAATCGTCTAATTTGCAGTTAATACTATTTTTATCACAGTAGTTTTTAATCCATTCTGCGACTTTTTCTTCGTGCATAGATGGAGATGGAACTTCTGCAAGATTACAAAACAAATCAACGAGTTCGTGTTCTTTTCTAATATCTTCAATCATTATCATAATTTTATCCTCTCTCTTTCAAAAATTATTCTAGCATTTTTTTTGACTTTTGCAAGGATAAATTTATTTTGGGTTATTATTTTTAATTAATGTCTACAATGCTTACGCCATCTCCGCCTTCAGTATCTTCTCCTGGACGGAATTTTGCGACATATGGGGATGTTGATAAGAAATCTCTGACAGCTGATTTTAAAGCCCCTGTTCCGTGTCCGTGAATAATTGTGACACAGGCTAGATTTGCAAGACTTGCTTTATCAAGATAAAATTCAAGACTGTCAAGAGCTTCTTCAACTTTATAACCTCTAAGATCAAGAGTGTTTGAAATACTTGTTTTTCTTAGTTCAAATTTTTCAAAAGAGCTTGGTCTATAGACATTTTCTTTCTTTTCATATGCAGAATCATATGGTGCGAGTTTGCTTGTTTTGATTTTTGTTTTGAAATTGCCCATTTGAACTGTTATGTAATCATTTTTATCAGGTAGAGAAAGCACTATTACCGGTTGATTTAATTCTTTTAAAATTAATTTGTCTCCGTTTTGAACTTTGGACCAGTCAATTTCTGCGTATTGTTGTTTTTCGTCAAATTCAGATAGTTTGCCTCTGAATTTTTGTTCTGTTTGTGCAAGTCTTGCGTATGAACGACGAGCAATTTTTTCAGATTTTTCTCTTCGTAATTCATCAAGAATATCTTTGATTTCTGCTTTTACTTCCAATAATTCTCGGTCAAATTTATCTTTAATAATTTTTACTGTTTTCTTTTTATCTTTTTTTATTTCTGCTAAAGAATTTTCGTATTCTGATTTTAGATTTTCGGAAGTTTCTTTTAAATTCTCTGCTTCTTCGAGATTTTGTGCAAGTTTTGCTTGAGTTTCCTGCAATTTTTCTACGACCAAAATTGATGGATCTTTAGTGGAAACTACGATGTTTTTTGCTTTGTTTACAATATCTTGTTCCAGTCCTAAATTTTGCGCTATAGAAATTGCGTTACTCAGTCCTGGGATACCTATAAGTAATTTATATGTCGGTTTTAGAGTTGTTGTATTGAATTCAACTGATGCATTTTTAAAGTAAGGGTTTGTGTATTCAAGAGCTTTTAATTCTCCATAGTGGGTTGTAACTGTTGATAAAACTTCTTTTTGCGCAAGTTTTTCTAATATTACTTGAGCTAATACTGCGCCTTCTACAGGGTCTGTTCCTGCACAAATTTCATCTAAGATTACAAATGATTTTGCATTACTTTGGTTTAATATTTCTATAATATTTGTCATATGAGATGAGAATGTTGATAGGTTTTGTAGTATGCTTTGATCATCTCCTATGTCTGCATAAACGTTTTCAAAAGGATAAATTTTTGCAGCTGTACAAGGTAGGAACATTCCTGCTTTTGCCATAAGAATATATAATCCGATGGTTTTAATAGTTACAGTTTTCCCGCCTGTATTTGAACCTGTAATTATGACTGATTTATAATCTTTACCGATTTCAAAATTGTTAGTTATTACATTTTCAACATTCCCGATAAGCAGCGGGTGTTTCATATTTTCAAATTCAATAATTTTATGTGTAACAATTTCGGGTTCTACAGCTTGAATTTTTATTGCATAACGAGCTTTTGCAAAATGATAATCTATTGTTGCAAGAATTTGTTCTGATAGTTGGAGTTCTTTTATTTCATCTTTTACAAGAGAGGTGAGTCCTGCAAGAATTCTTACCATTTCAGAATGGATATTTGATTTTATTTCTCTAATTTTGTTATTTAGGGGAACGATTTGTTCAGGTTCTATATAAAAAGTTTTGTTTGTTGCAGAAACGTCGTGGACAATTCCTGGAACTTTGCTTTTTGATGATGCCATTACCTGAAATACAATTCTGTCATCACGTGTTGTATATATGTTTTCTTGCAAGTGTTTTGAAAATTCTGTTGAATTTAAAAGGGAATTTACTGTATTTTTAAGATTTTTCTCATTATCTCTTAGAGCAGCAAATAATCCTTTTAATTCAGGTGTTGCATCTTGTCTTATGTTTAAGTTTTCATCAAATGTTGCAAAAATTTTATCTTCCAGTTGTTTGTCTGTAATAAGATTTTGAGCAGCATTTCTTATTATCGAAAGCATAGGGAGATTTTCTGATAAGAATTTTTTCACTAATCTTGAAGTCTTAAGAGTTTTTGCAACGTCAATTAATTCTTCTTCTGAAAGATATGTCGCTCCCATATTTTTTTGAATTTGTTGGATATCAGCAACAAACTCAATTGGAATATCGTTCGGCATATCAAGGATGAATTTTGCTTCTGCAGTGCATTTAAGTTCGTTTTTAATTTTTACAATATCATCAAATGGCAAAGTTTTTAGGCATATTTCTTTACTTTGCTTTGTTTTTGCATAATTTGAGAGTTTTTCTGCTATTTTATCAAATTCGAGAGATTTTCGGCTTTTTTCAATAATGTTCATAACTATATTTAAAGATAAGAATGGCTTAATTACAATCATTTATTAACTTTTTTTGATATTCTTGCACAAAAGATTTTTTGAAAGTAAAATTATAATTAATAGATAGAGAGGGGAAAAAACAATGGCTATAGAAAGACAACATGTAAAAGAACAAGATAAAAACGAAAGACGTCATAATTTTGATCCGGTAGAAAGCAATTTAACAGAGGAACAAGTGAAACTTGAAGCATCAAGATGTTTGCATTGCAAAAATCCAAAATGTGTTCAAGGTTGCCCTGTAAATATTCAAATTCCTGATTTTATTCAAGCAATTAAAGATGGAGACTTAAATAAAGCGGGAGAAATTATTCGTCAGACAAGTATGTTGCCTTCTGTATGCGGACGTGTGTGCCCTCAAGAAAGACAATGTGAAGGACATTGTATTTTAGGAATTAAAGGAGATCCTGTTGCAATCGGTGCTTTAGAAAGATATGTCGGCGATAATACTAAAGCTGAAATGCCTGCAATTAAACCTTCTGGTAAAAAAGTTGCTGTGGTAGGTTCAGGTTGTGCAGGCATGACTGCTGCTTGTGATTTAAGAAAAGCAGGTCATGATGTAGAAGTATTTGAAGCTTTGCACGAATTAGGCGGGGTTTTAAGATATGGTATACCTCCTTTCAGATTACCTCGTGTTGTACTTGATAGGGAAATTGAAAACTTGAAAGCAATGGGGGTTAAATTCCATAAAAATGTAATTGTCGGTAAATCTATTACCCTAAAACAATTAAAAGAAGACGGTTTTGATGCAATATTTATTTGCTCAGGTGCAGGATTACCTAAAATGCTTCATGTTCCGGGAGAAAATTTAAACGGTGTATTTTCTGCAAATGAATTTTTAACAAGAGTAAACTTAATGCACGCAGGACAGCCTGATAGCCCTACACCTTTAAGAGTTGGTAAAAAGGCTGCAATTTTCGGCGGGGGCAACGTTGCAATGGATGCAGCGAGAACTGCTGTTCGTGTAGGATTTGAAGAAGTTTATATTATATATAGAAGAACTGAAAAAGAACTTCCTGCTCGTTTGGAAGAAATAAGACACGCTAAAGAAGAAGGTGTTGTATTCAAATTCTTATATGCTCCTAAAGAAATTATCGGAGAAAATGGTTATGTAAAAGCTGTTGAATTAGAAGTTATGGAATTAGGAGAACCTGATGAGTCAGGTAGAAGACGTCCTGTTGCAACAGGAAAAACTGAAATTATGGATCTTGATACCGTAATTGTTGCATTAGGAACAGGTCCAAACCCGATTATTCAGCGTTCGGCAGAAGCAGATGGTATTGAAATTATAACTGATAAAAAAGGTTATATCACAGTTGATGGTGAAACTCGTGCTACAAATATCCCGACTGTATATGCAGGCGGTGATGTTGCTCCGGTTGGTGAATCTAATGCAATTAACGCTATGGGAGCAGGTAAAAAAGCCGCAAAAGCTATTAACGAAATGCTAAAATAGGATTAATATGGATAAAAGCAGTGAAATAAAAGAATTCAAGATAGGATACACAAAGAAGTATTTAATTTTTATGTCTTTGACTATAATTGTTTTTACTATAGCTGCTTTGTATTTTATTTTTAATGCAGATAATTTAGCTATGGATTGTAATCTTAATCATAGGATTCACTGTTTTTATAATCCTATTACTTTTAAAATTTATGGTTGTTTGGGTGTTTACTTTTTTACAATCTTATTTTTTTTAACTTTGTTTTATTGTATAAAAAATCCTTTAATTTTAACAACAAATGAAACTGGGATTATTTTACCTGAGGGATTTGTTGATTGGAATGATATATTGAAAGTTACTTTATGTAATGTTCGTGGGACTGTGATTTTAAGAATTAAGGTAAAAGCTTGTTCAGCCAAATATTTAAGAAGAGATTATAATGTGTTTCAAAAATTTTTGGCTTTACACCAAGAGAAAAATACTTTTTCTTATCCTGTATCAGGAATAAATGTCGATATTGAGGACTTGTATGGCTTATTGAGGTCGCATATAGAAAATGTTCAGAAAAGATATTATTAGTACAATATTTATAATTTTTATGTTATTAGCAACTCCTGTTTTTGCATTGGAGCTGGACACTTCTGTTGACGATGAAATAAGAAGGACTTATGACCCGTCAAAATTAGAACAGTCCTTACCTGCATTACCAAAGACTGCTCCTGTACAACAAAATACAGTTCCTAAAACTCCTCAAACAACTCAAGCTCCACAGGCAGCTCCAAAGTCTTTACCGTCAACTCCTGCGGCAAAACCTCAATTGGGTGTAAAAAAACTCCCAAATGAATATAATTTTGATAAATCAACTGCAATAAGAATTAAAAAAGGTACAAAATTCCGAGTTAAATCAAATTCTGTAATTTCTGATTATCTTCGTGAGGGAGCAAAAGTATCATTTACATCTATAAAACCAGTGACACAAAGATATATAACTGTAATGAATGGTACAAAATTTACGGCAGTTGTAGAAGATTCTCACCAACCTCAAATTAGCGGAAACGGTGGACTTGTCGTGCTTATGGTGGATAGTATCACTGTAAACGGGCAGACAAGATCAGTCCATGGAAAAATAACAAAAGCTAATATGAAAAAAATATTTTTTAATAATATAAAAGGTAAACGCCAATACTGGAAAGGAGTTGCAAATCAAATTGATAAAGGTGAAAATTTCTACAAAAAAACAAGAAGAACCTCCTCTAAACTTGCAGATAACCCAGTAGGAGTAATCATTTCACCTATTCCAACAATAACTGGTATTGTAGTTTATGCGGTAAATTTTGTAGGTTCTCCATTGTTTGCAATCTGGTCTAAAGGCGGTAGAATTTCAATTCCGGCAGGTAGTGAATTTGAAATTAAATTGTTGGAAGATGTATATTTGTATTAATTTCTAAATTTTG
>CAJMDF010000013.1 GCA_905212085.1 uncultured Clostridium sp. | reverse complement strand
ATATTTGTAGAAAACTATTTAAAACTATGACTATGAAATAGTTTTAGCTGTAGAAAATTTTGTAGAAAAATGTTCAATAATTTTTATTATTTTGTAGAAAACTTTATTTTTAATAAATACTTGTAGAAAACTCATGAGTTTTCTACTAAAAAACATGAAGTTTTCTACGGACAGAGTCCTAAGGCTCTGATAATAGCAATCATGCCTTCTGCTGCTATATCTTTTACTATTTTTCCGTTTTCATTAAAATAGTAAAAGTTCATAATACAAGCGCTAAAATGTTTTCCTGTAGCTTCAAGTCCCATAAAATTTCCGTCATGCGTTCCTGTGCATGTCCATCTGACAGCAACTTTATTATTTTCAGCAATCATTTCTTCCAATTTCCATTGAACATCTGAAAAACCTGATCTCATCCAATGAACAACAGATAAATATCCCTTGCCTCCATATAACGGTTCATTTGACGCGGGAGTGTAAAATGATGCTTTATCATCGACAAGTTCTACAGCTAATTTTTCGTCAGCTGTGTTAATCATTTGTTCAAATTTTTTCATTAATTCTTTGCACATATCCTTATTCATTGTTAATTTATCCCCCTCTTGAATAATATCATAAACAAAATTTAAAATTACTACACAAAAAAAGCTTGACAAAACATGTTTTTTGTGGTATAAAAAGTGTGGGGTAAATGTATATTTATAAGTCTTGTCAAATGACGAGACTTTCTTTTTCGGGGGAAGGACTTTTCTGTAATAAAGCTTTATTTGTAAGATTTTTACTAATATACTCTTTATTGAAAATAATTTATTTATTATGAAAAATATGCTTGTTTTTGCCTGTAATCCTTTATTTATAATAAATTTTTTGATTGTAAATATAATGTAACAAATTTCTCTTTTTGTTAAAGTTTTCAAAATAAAAATCCGAGATAAAATTTACGGACAGAGCAATAATTAATTGGAGGTAAAATTTTAAATGGATTCAAAAACTGAAAATGTTATGGTCAATGACTGTAACACAATTGCTAATGGCATAATGCGTGACATTAATGACATAGATGCAATGGAGAGAATGTTAAGCAGTGAGTTGAGTTCCGAGGATTTATTCAGAATTGATTGCGCAATTTTATCCTCATTGAGAGAGACAACTGATTTTTCAAGAGATTTATTACACCAGCTTGAAGAAGGTAAATTAGAGAAAGTTGCAGTAAAAACTCCTAAGACTATTGATAATGAACTGGCTGAAATTCAAAAAGATACAATGATTGATATTACATTACCCTTGCAGAATATGTTTGATGAAATGGTAAATTATGTATCAGAAGCTTTTGTCTAAAGATTAAGAGATTACAAAAAAAATAGAGGATTTTAAATCCTCTATTTTTTATCTTTATCTGATCTTTCTCTGATTGATAATTTTATTGGTGTTCCAAAAAATCCGAAAGCTTCACGCAATTTATTTTCTACATAACGTTTGTAATGATCTTTCATTAAATCGGCGTTGTTTGCAAAAATAACAATATGCGGAGGTTGAACTCCTGTTTGAGTAACATACATAATTTTAAGTCTTTTGCCTTTTGATGAAGCAGGAGGATTTAACATATATGCTTCTTTTATTACTTTGTTCAAAAGACCTGTTGAAATACGTTTAGTACATTCTGCATATACATTTTCAGCTTCTGTATATATTTGGTGTAATCTTTGTTTTGTAACTGCTGAAATGTAAATTTTTGGAGCGTATTCCAAAAAAGGTATGTCGTTTGCAAGTTTTTTATTATATTGATTGATTGTATTTGATTTTTTGTCCTCAATTAAATCCCATTTGTTAATAGCAATAATCAAACCTTTTCCAGCTTCTGTAATAATTGATGCAATTTTCTTATCCTGATCGGAAATTCCTTGAGTTGCATCAATTACAAGTAAAGCAACATCGCAATCTCTAATAGATCTTATTGCTCTGTCTACTGCAAATTTTTCAACACCCCAGTCTACTTTTGATTTTTTTCTAATCCCTGCAGTGTCTACAATTATAAATTCTCTGTCATTAAAAGTGATATGACTGTCTATGCTGTCACGAGTTGTGCCTGAAATATCAGATACAATTACTCTGTTTTCATTTAGCAAAGCATTAACAATTGAAGATTTTCCTGCATTTGGTCTTCCGACAATTGCAATTTTGATTGTATTATCATCTTCTTTTTCAATATCTTGAGAAAAATCTTCTGTAACAAGATCTAGAAGATCTCCTACACCGCCTGATCCGTGCAGAGCAGAAATTCCGATAGGATCCCCGATTGCAAGTGAATAAAAATCATTTACCATCATCAAAGATTCAGGGTTATCAGATTTATTTACGGCAAGAAATACAGGTTTTCCTGATTGTCTTAAAATATTTGCAATATCGTAATCTACAGGATTAACACCTTCTTTTCCGTCTACAATAAAAATAATTTTATCAGCTTCTTCACAAGCAATTTTAGCTTGATCAAAAATTGATAACATAATTTCGTCTTCGTCTCCGGGTATAATCCCGCCTGTGTCGATTACTGTAAATAATTTATTTTGCCATTCAACGTCAAAATAAATTCTATCACGTGTAACTCCCGGTAAATCGTCAACGATAGAATTTCTCGTACCAATAAGACGGTTTACGAAAGTTGATTTGCCTACATTTGGGCGTCCTACTATTGCTACAATCGGTTTTCTCATAAGGTTATTATAACATGGAAAAATTAAATAAGTGAATATACATCATCTTCCATCAAGCTTTTTTGAAATTCTTCACATTCTACAATCATATCGGTCAAAATTGCATATTTTGGAGAATGAAGAATTTGAGAAATATCTGCTTGAGGATTGTAATCCACGATATAATAATCTTTAGTTTTCTCTTTTATTTTTATTACATTTATGTCATCAAGGATTGAGAATAGTAAATCAAATACTTGATAAGATTTGCCTAAAAAACTTGCACATCTTCTTAATTCAACTTTTCCGCCGTTATTGTGGCAGGCAAATTTCAACATTCCGCATACGGTTTTCAAAAATTCTTCTTCGTCCATGTACTTTAAGTCATAATTCATAAAATGAATAGATAACGGGGTTGTCTGATTAAGAATTCTGTCAAAAGTTTCTTTGTCTGCAGGGTAATCGAAAAACATTAGAGAGTCACAAGGTCTTAAATTGTCGCGTGTAATTGTGCGGGCAAAAAGATCTGAGAATGGTTTTAATTTATCTAATACAGGTTTGCTTTCCGCAAAAATCAGAATGTTTTGTTTTGAATTTTTAACATAATCATTTACTTGAGGCAAAATATCTGTTTTTTTGCGGTGATCGTAAACTTTTTGTTGCGGGAGATTTTCTTCTTCTTTTAAATATTCAGAATGAATATCTTCTATAATAAGCTGAACGGAAGTATTTCCGTTGAATTCATTAATCTGCGGGTGGAATGCTATATCTAACGTGTCACCTTTTACAAGAGATATATCACCGTCTTTCCAGCGAATACAATTAAATTCCGTAGTTCCTGCCTGACAAGTTAAACGAAGATGATTTTTATTTTCACCCATTAATCGTTTTTCTTTAATTTTAAGATTTCTTATTGCAAAAACAGGGTTTGGATTGCAAGCGCCGAAAGGTTCAAGTTGAGAAAGCTGTTCAACTAAATCAACGTCAATATCATCAGGCATAAGTTCTAAATCAATATTAATAAACGGTTTTAAATCTTTTCCCTGAGACATTTCTTTAACGGTTTTGCATAGGGCTGATTTAACCTGTTCAAAAGACGATTTTTCTTCGCTGAAAGCAAGCCCTGCAGCCATAGCGTGTCCGCCAAATCCGTCAAATAGTTCTGCATTTGCAGAAATTGCATCATATAAATTTATTCCATCAATACTTCTTGCTGAACATCTGAATTGTTTTGTCTCGTCAGAATATGTCATTAAAAAAGTAGGTTTGTAATATTTTTCAACAAGAGATGATGCAACGATTCCGATAATTCCGATATGCCAATCTTTATTGAATAATACGATAGCAGAGTTTCTGTTACCTTCTGCTTTTACCATTTCATCAGCTTCTGCAAATGTATTTTGACATAATTCTTGTCGAATTTTATTAAATTCATTCAAACTTTGAATAGCCATTTCAATTTCTTGTCTGTTATCGGAAATTAAAACTTTCAAAGCTGCATCGACAGTATCAAGACGTCCTGATGCATTAATTCTTGGAGCGATACCGAATGCAATTTGTTCAGATGTAATTTGACCTTTGTAACCTGCACTTTCTAACAGTCTAGAAAGTCCGTAATGTTTTCTATTAGAGATTAGTTCTAATCCTTTAGTTACAAAATACCTGTTTTCACCGATTAACGGTACAACGTCTGCAACTGTACCTACTGCAACGTATGGTAAAATATCTGAAATAAATTCAAGTTTGTTGTATTTTTCTAATAATCCTTGAGCAACTTTAAATGCAACACCAACACCTGCAAGAGATGTTAAACTCTCAATTTGTTTTGTCGTTAAGTTTTCATCTAAAGCATTAGGAGCTTTCGGATTTATAATTCCATAAGCTTTTGGTAGGATTTCAGGAGCTTCGTGGTGATCTGTAATTATTACGTCTATTTTAAAACTGTTTAAAAAATTTACTGCATCAACATCTGAAATTCCGCAGTCACAAGATATTATAACTTTAGGTTTAACTTGTGTCATTACTTTTACAAGAGCTTTTGTATCAAAACCATGTCCTTCTTTTTCTCTGTCAGGAATAAAGTAATTAACATCAGCTCCTAAGAATTTAAAAGTTCTGTATAGCAAAGAAGTGGAAGTTACACCATCGGCATCAAAGTCACCATGGATAACAATTTTTTCTCCGTTATCAATAGCATATGATAATCTTTCAATAACTTTTTCCATATCCGTAAAAGCTTTCGGATGAGTAATTTTAGTTTCAAGAGGATGTGTAAATTCATAAATATCTTCATCAGATTTAATCCCTCTTGAATGTAAAAGTCTTTTTATTAAAGATTTCTCCTGCCCGTCGTATTTATTAAAAATCCACTCTTTCATACTCAGGATTATAGCATAAATATTTATGCTATACTAAAATTAAGGGAGAATTTATTATGAAAGAAAAAGCAATAGAATATTTTAAAAGTGGTTTTTCCTGCTCTGAAAGTATTATAAAAGCAGCTTCAGAGGAAGGTATTTGTCCAAAAGAATTTTTATCAATCGCAACAGCATTTTCAGGCGGAATGTCTTCAGGTTGTGTATGTGGTACAGTTGCTGCTGCACAATTGATTAACGGTTATTATTTCGGACGAGAAAATTCTTTAGGAAATGAAGTAGTTGCTCGTCAAAATGCAAGAGCAATTGTTGATGAATTTAAAAAAAGAAATAAAGTTACTTGCTGTAGAATTCTATCAGGCGGTCTTGAAGGACCTGCAAGAAAAGAGCGTTGTGCTAAATATGTGGCTGATGTTTGTGAAATCATTGAAGATATAATTAAAGCAAAGGTAAAATAAATGTATTTGAACTTGATTTCAATTTTCATAGGCGGAGGATTAGGAGCTGTATTAAGATATTTAATAGGTTTTAACCTCGCCAGACATTTTGAAATTAATCTTCCTATTTCAACTTTTCTTGTAAATGTTTTAGGAAGCTTTATTATTGGTTTTTTATACTTTTTATTTATAGAAAAAGCTGACATAAGTCCTGCGGTAAAACTAGCATTAACTGTCGGATTTTGCGGAGGTTTGACAACTTTTAGCACTTTTTCTTTGGAATTGTTTGAAATGATTGGAAATCAGCAGTTTTTCCATGCTTTTTCATATATAATTTTAAGTATTACAATATGTTTGTTAATGACAGCGATAGGAGCGTATTTTGCAAAACTTATTTAACTTTGATAAATTAAATTTTATAACAGCCGGAATGCCTTTGAGAACAGGAAAAGGCAGTTATATCTCAGCTTTTGATGTTTTGAAAGAAATGAATTTAGACGGTATGGAACTTGAATTTGTCCATGGTGTTAGAATGAACGATGAACATAGAAAATTTGTCAAAGAGCAGTCTAAGGATTTTGTCGTAACAGCTCATGGACCTTTTTATATTAATCTTAATTCCAAAGAAGAAGAAAAGATTGATGCAAGTGTGCAAAGAATAATAGATACAGCATCTGTAGCATCTCAAGCAGGAGCTTTTAGTATAACTTATCACGCTGCTTTTTATATGGGTGCTGACAAAGAAACTGTCTATAATCGTGTAAAAACTCAGACGAAACGAATAATTGATGTTTTGGAACGAGAAAAAATAAAAGTTTGGGTTCGTCCTGAAACAACCGGTAAAGCAACTCAATGGGGTGATGAAGACGAGATTATAAGACTATCAAAAGAATTCGAACAAGTTCTTCCTTGTATTGATTTTTCACACCTTCACGCAAGATCAGCCGGTGAATATAATACTTACGATGAATTTTCAAGAGTTTTGGAAAAAATGGGAAATGAATTAGGACAATATGCTCTTGATAACTTTCACGGGCATCTTGCAGGTATTGAATACACTGCTAAAGGTGAAAGACAGCATTTGAATTTAGAAGAATCTGATATGAATTATAAAGACTTGATAAAAGTAATGAAAGAATTCAATGTAAAAGGTGCACTTGTGTGTGAAAGTCCTAATATTGAAGACGATTGTAAACTTTTAAAAGATTATTATAATTCATTGTAATTTTAAGTTGATTTTGAATTTTTTTTATTAATTCTTCTAAATGCTCTTAATTTATTTATTAATTTATTTTTTGTTTTTTCATAAGTCTGTTTTAATTCATTTGGACGATAATCATAATAACCGCTTTTGCCATTAGTCATGATAACATAGTTGTATTCCATTTCATTTGGTAATCTTGAGTCTTCAATAAACATCTCTACAGTCGGTGTAAGAAATCCAATATCAGGATATTCTCGTTTACTTGGTACAATTGTAACTGTTTCTGTTGTTCTTTTATTTTTTTTCAATGAATCAACAAAATCTATAAAATTTTTATTTTCAAAAATACTATCATAGTATTCATGAAGAGAGTCTTTTCTTAAAATTTTTACATTTGATGTAAATTGTTGATTTGTATTATGTGTTGAATAGCTAATAGGTGTGATCATTATTAACCCCCATGTAATTAGTAAAAATATATGAAAAATATTATAGAAAAACAAAAATAAAAACAATAAATTCTATTACAAATGTAACAAATCTTATTAAATAAATATTTAATTTTTATGTTTTATATGTCATTCAAATATATGATATTATTAAAGAATTAATTGTTATTTGACGTAATACAAGAAGAATAAAATTTCTGTGTCACTTAACAATATAAGGTCTTGGAAATATGTTTAATAATGTGAATAACCCATTTGGAAATCGAGCAATATCTTCTTCTACATCATCAGATAGTAATGGCAGACGTCAAAAAGAAGATCCTAAAGAAGAATTAAAAAAATATATTGACGAAGATGAGCCTGATGAAGTCTTAATCGGCGGACAACCGATTTTGACTGAAGATGAAGTGCTTGCAATGACAAGACAGTATATTGCAAAATTAAAGTCAGAACATGAAGATAATGAAAAAGTTCAAAAAAAACTTGATAAATATTTAGAAAATTTCGATGTAAAAAAATTCATGAAAAAAAATCCCAATATGACAAGTCCTGATTTTTATATGGTTATGTTTAACGAAACTGAAGGTTTGGTAAAATAGTTTTTTTGTAACATGTCTTAAAATTTTTAAAGATTTAAAAATAAGTGTCCGATATACCATTATGTAAAAGAGTAGTTTTACAGAAAGGATAGGTATTATGGAAATTTCAGGAGTGTCATCAAAAGCTTACACATCAGCTGCAGCTTCTGTTGAAGAAGAAGACGAATTACAAGAAGAACAAGAAGAAAAAGCAACCGAAGAATCAAAAGAATACGGAGTATCAACAAAAGAAGCTGAAGAAAAAGATACGACACAATTCTCATCATCTGAATATGATGAAGACGATGTTGAGGAAAAAGCTACAAATTATTTGAAAAATATTTTGTTTACAACTAACTTGACAGATAAATCTGCTGCTGCATTGCAAAATTATTTGAATACATTTGATGTAGCACAATTTATTAAAACCTACGGACCGTTTACATCAACTTCAGAAATTTCAGCAGCAATGTATGCGGCAACGTCAGGCATGATTAAACAACAACAGGATGAATAGTATAATAAATAAGAAATAACACAATGTTTATAAAGTCATCCTGAACTTGTTTCAGGATCTACCTTATAGATGCTGAAATAAATTCAGCATGACAGAAAATTGTGTTATTTCTTTTTCAATTATTGTTTTTTAGCTGATTTGTCTGCTAATTCAGAATCTAATCTTAAAAATACAGGTTTTATATCTTCTTTAGAGATTAGTTTTCCACATTTGATACTATCAGCTGTCAAATTGTCTAATTTTGTTTTTAAATCAAAAGATAATTGTTTAGACATACTTGAAGCAATATTTGGGCAATACGGATAAATTAATGATGCAATAATACACATAATATCAAGTACATTTACAAGAACTTGTCCGCATTCTGTCATTTTTTCTTCTTTTGCTAATGTCCAAGGTGCATTATCTTGAACATATTTGTTTGTAGCATCAACTAATGATGTGATTTCAAGTCCTGCTTCTGCTATTTCAAAATTATCAAAATGATTTTTAACGATTTGAATTGTACCTAGAGCTTTTTTAGCTAAAGGATTTTCTCCTTTAAATTCAGGTTTAACTTCACCGTCAAAATATTTTACTAACATTGATAGTGTTCTGTTTAAAAGATTTCCCATACTGTTTGCAAGGTGTGCATTTACTTTTTCTTTAAAATCATCATCAGAATAATTTCCGTCACGTCCGCAAGGTGCAGATGTTGCCATATAATATCTGAAAGCGTCAGGATGTTCTAGCTTGAAGCTTTCAAGAACTGATGTCGGAGAAATTACATTACCTAATGATTTAGACATCTTAGATTCGTCAATTGTAATCCATCCGTGAGCAAAAATATGTTTTGGCAACGGTAAATCCAGCGCGAGTAAAAATGCAGGCCAGTAAATGCTGTGGAATTTCAAAATATCTTTTCCGATTACATGAACATCTGCAGGCCAGTATTTTTTGAAGTTTTCTGACGGATTTTCAGTATCATATCCTAATGCTGTGATGTAGTTAGAAAGTGCGTCAATCCATACATAAATAGATTGTTCATCATCACCTAATACATCAATACCCCATTCAACATTTGATTTTGCACGGGATACTGAAATATCCTGAATGTCTTCTAATTGATTAATTACTTCATTAGCTCTGAATTCAGGAACGATAAAATCAGGGTGATCTTTTATATGTTTGATTATTGCATCTTTGTATTTTGTTAATTTAAAGAAATAGTTTTCTTCCTTAACAACTTCAGGTTTTTTAAGGTGATCAGGACAAAGACCGTCTTCTGTCAGATCTTTCGGATTTAAGAAGCATTCGCAACCTGAGCAGTATAGACCTTCATATGAATTTTTATATATATCGCCTTGTTTTAATAATTTATCAAAAATGTGTTGAACAACTTTTTCGTGATCTTCATCTGTTGTTCTTATGAATTTTGTATAATCAATATCAAGAGCTTTCCAAGCATCTTTAAATTTTTGAGAATTTTCGTCGCACAATTGTTTTGGTGTAATCCCTTTTGCTGCGGCAGTTTTTTGAATTTTAATCCCGTGTTCGTCAGTTCCTGTAAGGAAGTATACATCATCACAACGTTGAGTGTAATGTCTTGCGATTATATCAGTTAGAATTTTTTCATAAGCGTGTCCGATATGTGGTGCACCGTTTACGTAATCTATTGCAGTTGTTAAATAAAACTTTTCCATTTTTTACCTCACTTATAAGTTTAATTTTAGCATAAACATTATTTGTGTTTAAAAATCATATATCTAAATCCGTTATCAATCACTGTGACCGGTTTGTAATTTTCCTGAACAAATCCGCAAAAATCCAGTGCATAATCATTACAAATGTATTGAAAATAGTAATCTTTCATATTCAAGTTGTTAAAAATAATGTATTCAGGCATATTTTCCTTGTAATGATTGATGATTCTGTCTTCGCCAATACTTTCCGTATAAAGAGGTAAAAGTGAATTATAAAAATCATCTGATTTTCTTTGAGTAATAAAGTTTACTGTCATTCCTTCAGGGAAAATAACAATTTTATCTGTCGGTTTTGTTGTTTTATTAATAAAATCATTTAGTTCATTTGTACTTTGAGCCAAATCTTTTACTGTGTAAATTGTGCCTTTAGGAGTTGAAACTTTGTTGTTTGCAAAAGTGAGCATATAGAAGTTTGTAAAAAGATATAATATTGTTGCTATAATTAAATAAATTCCTACTGTTTTTTCAAGTTTTTCAGGTAGAACTTTGAAAATCAAAGCAAAAATTGCAATTAATAAAATAGGGAAATAATAATTTCCATAACTGTATAAAAGCAGTACCCAAAAAACTTTAGCACTTACTGCTAATGTAGAAAGTATAAGTATCAATAGTTTTGTATCAAATTTTTTATACATTGTAATTGCAATGATTAAAAGACAAAGCGGTAGAAATCCAAATGCAGTTTTTACATTTTCGGTGAAGAACCATAAATATCCTGCGTACCCTAAAATAGATACAGATATTGATAGAATTTTATTTTTTTTATTAAAAATCAATGCACCGTATAATATTGCACCAAATGGGATTGCACATTTTAAAAAGCTTATTAAATCAGCTAACAATGCTTTTGGGTGGAAATATATTCCGCTGTTTTGGTAAAAGTATGTCAAAGTCTTGCTTTTCGCCATTGCATTTGTAATTTTAAGAGAATTTATCAAATCATTTACTGATAATCCTTGAATGAACAAAATTCCAAAACTTAATATGGGAACAGAAATAAATGATAAAAATGCTTTCCAATTCTTATTTTTGATGATGAAAAATAAAATAACAAATCCGTATAATAAAAAGTCATATTTATTTGTAATGCAAATACCTGCAAGGAATGAACTAATTACAAGATTTAGAGATTTTTTGTCATCATTGAAATTTAAAAGAAAATATAACGAATATAAAAAACTTATAAGCCCGTATAAAACAGACCAAGAATAAGGAAAATGATAATTAAAAATGCTTGTAGTTGTAATTCCTATTGATATTGTGAGAAATCCTATACAGAAGCTTAAAAATTCTCCAAAAAATTTTTTAGCAATAAGATAAACTCCGCTTACTGCCAAAATTGAACATACACAACCGCTTAAATACAATGTCCCTAATTTAGCACCTATAACCTTGTATAACAATGCATTAATCTGATAAGACAATGGTCCGTATATGTTGAATAAATCTTTATATAATATTTTCCCTTGTAAAATTTGTTCAGGATAATACACTTCACGCCCGAAATCTATTAATATTCCTGAATAATGTCCGCAAAAAATTAATAATCCCAAAATTGTTAGTATCCATAGAAAAATAAGATACTTATTATTATTTATAATCTCTTTCATATTACAAAATTTAACAAATAAACATCTAAAAAGCAATTTGTGTGAAAAAAAATATTTTATATACATGTGTAGAAAAAAAGGGAATAGTTATGACTTATAATTGGGCAACGAATTTGGATATGTTAGCACAAAACGGTGTATTAGATTATGATGCACCATCATATATAACAGGGCAAAAGCCAAGATATGTAGGTTCTCCGTCTGTTATTCCATCACCTTATGCAGGACCTGCATCAAATCCTAAAATTCCATACCTTAGAGAGCCTGATGTTGATGAATTTCTCCACGAAAAACCAGATAAAAGAGATATTGTCGCAAATCCGTCTTGGAAAAAATGGGTATTTGGACTAGTTGCAGCAGGTGCACTGGTGTTTGGCGGTTATAAATTTAAATCAAAAATATTGCCTGCAATAAAAAAATTACCTCAAACATTAAAACTTGATAAGGTTGCAGACTTCTTCAAAAAAGGTTGGAATAAATTTACAGGGCTGTTTAAAAGCAAAAAACCTTAATTTAATACTTTAATTAGTTCATCAGGTAAAAAATCAAATGCTTCTACTGTCGAATAATCTGTTGGCAAGATGAATACAATACTTTTTGATGTCGCTTTTTTATCCATTTGCATTAATTCAATCATTTTACTAAGGTCAAATTTTGGTATTTTTTTAAAGTTGTATTTTTTCATTACATCTTCTGCTAAATATTTGTAATTTTTATCAATAAGATTTCTTTTTACTGCGAGATTAAAAGCAAATTTCATTCCTTCAACTATTGCTTCACCATGTGTGAATTTTTTATATTTAGTAATTTTTTCAATTGCATGACCATATGTGTGACCGAAGTTTAGAATTCTTCTTAGCCCGTTTTCTTTTTCATCTTTTTCGACAACGGAAATTTTGAGTTTTACGCAGATTTCAATAAGTCTTGATAATGTTTTTTCATTGCGGCTTAGTATTTCTTGCGATTTTTCAGATAATAAATTTGTAAGGTTTAATTCTTCTTCGCATTTGCAGCTTTTTTCTATGAAAGAATATTTTACAACCTCTCCTAATCCTGTTTTGAATTGCCTGTCATCAAGAGTTTTCAAAAATTTTGGGTTAATAAAAACTATTTTAGGCTGATAAAATGCACCTACAAGATTTTTTCCAAAATCTGTGTCAATTGCAACTTTTCCACCTACTGAGCTGTCAACGCATGCAAGCAAAGTTGTAGGAACTTGAATAAAATCAATTCCTCTCATGTAAGTTGAAGCGACAAATCCAGCTAAATCACCGACTACTCCTCCGCCTATTGCGATAATTGCATCTTTACGGGTTAATTTCTTTTTGAGAGCACAGTTAATTATTTTTTGGTAGTTTTTAAAATTCTTTTCTTTTTCCCCGTCTTTTAGGATAAATTTATTTTCTTTAGGGATATTGAGTTTTTTTCCGTAAATTTTTTCAACTTTTTCAGAAATTATAACAAGATATTTTTTATCTTTTATATAAGATAAAATTTTTTCTGTCAAATCTGTGATATTTTCATTTTTAATTATAATCGGATAACTATTTTCTTCTTGTTTAATTTTTACCGATAAATCAACCATTTAATGCTCCGAGAATTTCTTTTACAATATCATATGGAGTTTTTCCATTTGTGTCAATTATTATATTTGCTTTTTCGTAATTTTTTTTACGCATTTCAATAATACTTGCAATTTTTTCAATAGAAAAATTTTTTTTTAAAAGAGGTCTATGAGTTTCATTTTTAATTCTTGTATAAATTTCTTCAGGGGTGGCCTTTAAGTAAATTACATTTGCACTATCAAGCATTAATTTTCTATTATCTTCGTTTTCAAAAGCGCCTCCGCCTGCTGAAATTATCATATTTTTTTCTTTGCAAAATTTTCTTATTTTTTCGCTTTCAAGCATTCTGAAAAAAGGTTCACCATGTTTTAAAAAGATTTCTGAAATCTTTTTTTGAGTGCTTTTTTCAATTTCTGCATCAATATCAACATATTGAAAATCGGTGAGAGTTTTACTTAATTCTGCTCCCACAGTAGTTTTTCCGCTTCCCATCATGCCAATTAATACAATATTGCTTTTCATATTTAATATTTTACAATAAACACATTTTTATTATGTGAATTTTTTTTAATAATATTAGCAATTTTTTGCAGTGAAAATTTTTTATGTAAGTATAAAGAAATTTTTATTTTTAATATTGAAAGGGAAAAATACATGGGGATTGGTAAAATTGGTTCTAAACTCGTGAATTTATTTTCACGCACATCTGGTAAAGGAAAATTTTTAGGGAAGTCTAAAAACGGAATTGAAGTCTTTAGAAAAACTTCCAAAAACGGAACAACTGTGACATCTTCTTATAAAGAAGGAAAATTGTATAAATCTATCACAAAGTCAGAATTTAAAAAAGATAATACTGTACACTATAATCCGAATATCGAAGTTGGTCATACAATAGTTGCAAAAAATTATGAAACCGGTATTACGACACATGTAAATAAAGCAAATGTTAATTATAAAAAAGGTTTTTCACAATATGATACCTTCTTTAATCCTGGAGTTCGGAATGAATTTTCCATATATCGTTTAGATGAAAACAATTCAATTATAGGGGCTTCACATCGTTATATAAATTCACCGGGATTTTTTACAAGTGAAAGAATTGCCAGATATAAAAACGGATTACCATATTATGATGCAACAAAAAATGTAAATTTATCAAGCGGTTATACTGATAGAATAATAAATACTTTTAATTATCAGTTTTCTAACGGTTCTAAATTAACAGGCGAATTTGCAAGACGTACATATACTGATCCGATTTCTAATACTGTTAAAAATCGTGGTCTATATTATTATGGAGGACGCGAAATTGCAGTTACTCAAAATGCCAACGGTGAAAATATTGTAAAGACCGGCTATGGTGTAATAAATTAATGATAATCTACAAATAAAAAAGCCGATTTTTTATTAATCGGCTTTTTTTTTATTATTAATGTTTAATTATTGAGCTGCAATTTCTTGTCCGCTTGTCATTTTGCTTAAGACTTCAATTGCTTTTTTCAGTTGAAGATCGTTTTTGTTTTTAACATCTTCTTCTGTCAATTTAACTTCGATATCAGGAGTAATACCTTTTTTGTTAATATCAGTACCATTAGGTGTCAAATATTTTTGAATTGTAATATTTATACCTGATTCATACGGTAATTTGTTAATTTCTTGAACTAAACCTTTACCGAATGATTGTTCACCGATAATTATTGCTCTATGGTTATCTTTCATCGCTCCTGAGAAAATTTCTGAAGCTGATGCAGAACCTTTGTTGATTAATACAACTACTGGTTTTTTAGTATATACACCTGCAGATGCTCTTTGGGTTTCTTTATAACCATCTCTGTCAACTGTGCTGACAATTGTTCCGCCATCTAAGAACATATCTGAAATATAAATTGCGTTTGTTAAAAGTCCGCCAGGATTTGATCTTAAGTCTATGATAAATCCTTTTTTATCTTTGTTATTATTTAGTATTGTTCCAAATTCAGTTGCTGCATTTCTGCTTATAAATGAGCTTAATCTGATATAGCAAAAATCGTTTGGAAGTTTTACATCTGTTGGTAATTTTTGTGAAATTGATTTAATTTCAATTTCAGCACGTGTAATTACATATTTTTTAGGCGGATTATCTTTGCGTTTTACAAGTAATGTTACCTGAGTCCCTTCTTTACCTCTGATTTTATCCGCAGCTTTGTCAACAGTTATTCCTTTTGTACTTACACCGTCAATTTCTAAAATTTCATCGTCTGCTTGCAGACCGGCTTTTTCTGCAGGAGTATCTTCAATAGGTGCGATTACCATCAATTTCCCGTCTTTTACGGCAATTTGAATACCGATACCTTTTAAAGAACCTTTGATTGAGCTTGTTTCTTCTGCAAATTCTTTAGGGTCCAAAAATTTTGTATAAGGATCATTCAAACTTGCTACCATTGTATTAATTGCTACGTAGGCATCTTCATTTGTACGAATTTTATTATCGTATTTATGACGCCATTTTGCCCAATCCTGCTGGTTATTAGATTGATCTACAAATTTATTGTTAATTAATCTCCAGACATTATCATACAAATCTGTAGGGCTGTAAGCAAAAACATTATCTCTGATTACCCAGCCTGATAGGAACAAAAATGCTCCGAAAAATATGATACTTTTTTTCATAATGTTTCTCATTCTTTAACTATTTCCCTCCAAATACTCTTAACCTTTTTGTGCACAACTTAATTATTAAGATGATTTTTTTATAAAAAAGTTTCCTGTACACTTTTAAAATTAAAAGTTTTTGTTTTTATATTATCATAATTTTTTTAAAAAAGAAAATTTTCATCACACTTTGCAACTATTTTTTTTCTTCACTCATTATTAGATAAGTCAACATTTCTAATCTTGAAAGTAATTCTGTGTAACAATCGATAGTTATATCCAAGTTATTTTTAGCTGTTTCTTTGCTGATTTCGATTGTTTTTAAGATTTCTTTTTTCAAACTTTGATTAATCATAAACTAATTCCTCATGTTTTTACATATGGATTATATATTATGAATAAAAATAAATCAAGAAAAAACGGAAATAAAATTAAAAAAGTTGAATTTAATCTAAATAAAATGTCAATATGGCTGATTTTAAGATTTATCAACATGATTGATAATAAAAATATGGATAATGAATATCTAAAAAAGTTTGCACAACATTTAAAAAAAATCAGAAAAGAGAAAAATATTAAACAAGATGATTTTTTAGATGTAAACGGGATTTCACGCTCAACTATTGCTATGGTTGAAACGGCAAAAACTGATATTACTTTATCTAAATTAAAGATTATAGCTGACGTTTTAGGGGTAAATTTAAAAGAATTAGTTGATTTTGACTAATTGAATTCTATTACTGCAATTTCAGGCAGACAATTAAATCTTATAGGTAAGATACTTGTTCCAAGTCCATATGTGGTATAGATTTTTTTCCCTTTATATTCATAATATCCGTTGGCAAATTTTTTACCGAATTTTGAGGGAACAATGATTGCCTGAGGAAATCTAATTTGTCCTCCATGTAAATGTCCTGCAAGGGTTAAGTTTACGTTATATGGGACATCAGGTATTATATCAGGGGTATGTGTGAGTAAAATTACAGGTGCTTTAGTATTTTTTAATGCTTTCGTTATATCAGGAGTGCCTGTTTGCATATCATCTACTCCTGCAATACAAAAGTTTTTAAGACAAACACTATTATTAAAAAGAACGTTGATATTATTTTTTTCAAGTTCTTTTACAATTTCTTCTTTTCCCTGCCAGCCGTCGTGATTTCCTACAACAGCAAATGTTCCGTATTTTGATGTTATATTGGAAAAACTTTTAGCTATTTTATCGATAGTCATTGAAGACCCTTTTTTGTGTCCGCTGACGTAATCCCCGCCGAGTAAAACTATGTCTGCATTTTGCTTATTTATGGCTCTGATTATTCTTTCTAGTCTGTAATTTTCATATGGTTTTATATGAAAATCGCTTGCAAAAACGATTTTTAGTCCTTTTAGCTGTTTATCTTCAATTTGTATATGTTTTACAGTCAAAATATTCGGTTCAATAATAGTTGACCAAACAAATAAACAAATTAACAATAAAAATAAAATAATAATTTTCATAATCTAATTATACAATACCGGAAATCTTATTAGTCAAAAGTCTATATTTTAAAATTCAGGAAATAAAATTAAAAAGCCCCTTATTATTTAAGGGACTTTTTGAACTTTTTAACTTATGCTTCAACATATTCTCTAAGACGTTTGCTTCTGTTAGGGTGACGCAATTTTCTTAGAGCTTTTGCTTCGATTTGTCTGATACGTTCACGAGTTACACCGAACAATTGGCCAACTTCTTCTAAAGTTCTTTGACGACCGTCGTCCATACCGAAACGTAATCTTAAAACATCACGTTCTCTTGGAGATAGAGTGCATAATACTTCTGCTAAATCTTCTCTCAAAAGTTCTGAAGCTACTGTCTTAATTGGAGCATCTGCTTCTTTGTCTTCAATAAAATCACCTAGACGAGAATCTTCTTCTTTACCGATTGGAGTTTCTAATGATAGAGGTTCTTGAGCTATTTTGATGATTTCACGAAGTTTTGGAATTGATACGTTCATTTCAATAGCTAATTCATCTTCAGTCGGTTTTCTTGAAAGTTCTTGAGCTAATCTTCTTGTAACTTTTTTCAATTTATTAATTGTTTCTACCATATGAACAGGAATTCTGATAGTTCTGGCTTGATCAGCGATAGCTCTTGTGATAGCTTGTCTAATCCACCAAGTTGCATATGTTGAGAATTTGAATCCTCTTTCATGGTCAAATTTTTCAGCTGCACGGATAAGACCTAGGTTACCTTCTTGAATCAAGTCTAAGAAAAGCATTCCTCGTCCTACATATTTTTTAGCAATACTTACAACTAAACGAAGGTTTGCTTGAACTAATTTTCTTTTAGCAATAGCACCGGGTGTACCGCCTTCTAAAATTTTTCTTGCAAGTTCTATTTCTTCATTAGCTGATAATAGTTTTATTCTACCGATTTCTCTTAAATATAATCTTACAGGGTCATCAACAGCTATACCTTTTGGTACTTCAAAATCAGAGTCAGATCCTTCTTCATGGTTACCCATCATGTAAATGTCATCTAAATTAACTTTAGTTTCCATTTTTTCGGTCACAATATCTTCGATATTGTCTGTACTGATGTCCATGTTCATGTAATTTACACCGTCAGCGTCATCAGCAAGGTTACCATTTTCATCGATTTCATGTAAATCTAAATTATCTTCATCCATAATGCTTACGATAGAGGAGTTACTTTGTCTTTTTTTACTCATTCATTTTCTCCAATTTTAATCTGTTATTTATCTTATCTCTTAGCTGCATCTGAATTTTTAGGGCTTCTGTTTCATTATCATTTGCGCTTTTATATAAATTTCTTATTTGTTCTTGTTCTTTTTCTTTTTGACATTGATTTATTTTATTAATATTTTCTGTAATTACCATTACAAAATCGTTGTCATCAAGGTTTTGGAAAGTTTCGGAAATACTGATTAAATCTGTAATTAATTTCTGTGTTTCCGGTTCATTAACGAATGCTGTATAGAGCTTTTCGATTAATTCTTTCACATTATTTACGGTACATGTTAATTTGTCAATTGTAGATTTTACATTTATTAACGTTTCGTTCGTAAATGAGGTATCACCTATCATTTGCTTGATTTGTTCAAATGAAAAATGATTGTCGCTTACAAGAAAAATGCTCAATAAATTTTTTTGCGCTTTTTCTGAAATTGGTACATTTTTCTTAACAATTTTTTCTATATTATTAGTTTTTGTTGTCGTAAGCGGATTTTTTTGAGATTTTTTTATTTCCCGCATAAGTGCTTCTTCATCGATATTAAGTGTATTTGCAATCATACGGATATATTCTGACTGTACAATTTCGTTATTAATTTCTTGTAAAATCGGTATAAGTTCTTTAACAGTTTTAGTTTTTTCAATGGGAGTTTGCGGTTTTTCTTTTAATATACTGTTAATTTGAAAATCCAATAATAGTGGAGCATGTTCCATGTAATCTTTGTAGCTTTCAGCGCCGACAGAACGTATAAATTCATCAGGATCTTTACCTTCAGGTGGTGCGATTACTCTTATTTCGCAGGAATATTTATCATCTGTTGTAGAAATATAGCTCTCATCGAATTGTTTGATATTTCCAAGCCCTTCAAAAGCATTTTTTATAAGTTCTGCATTACGTTTTGTAGCTTTTTGACCTGCTGAATCAGTATCAAATGAAAGATAAATTCTTCTTGATGGTGTGTATCTTGATAGTAATTTGACATGGTCTGCAGTTAATGATGTTCCGCAAGATGCTACGGCATTTTCAATTCCATGAGCTTGAGCGGATATTACATCGAAATATCCTTCCATCAAAATTACGCTGTCATTTTCTTTGATAGAATCTTTTGCTGTATAAAGACCATATAACAATTTACTTTTGTTATAAATCGGGGAATCTGAAGAATTTAGATATTTGGGCTGCTGATCTTTTTCAATGGCACGTGCACCGAATGCGACAAATTCTCCAAATTCATTTTGAATAGGAATAATAATACGATTTCTGAATCTGTCTATGTATTCACCTTCTTTTGTTTTGACTGTCAGACCGGCTTTTTCCATGACTTCTTCAGAGAATTCATTTCTAAACTTTTTATAAAACATGGCAAAAGTTTTTGGAGCAAGGCCTATATGATATTTTTCAATAATATCTTTTGTAATTCCTCTGCTTGTAAGATATTCAATAACATGAGTCGTTTCAGGTTCTTTGTCTTTCAATAATCTTAAATTGTAAAACTCTGCAGCTTTTGTGCAGGCTTTGATCATTTCTTCTTTTAAGCCTTTAGTTTCTGTTTTGTTGTAATTTCTCGGCATTTCAAGACCGAATTTTTCAGCGAGTTCTCTTGCTACTTCGATAAACTCTTTATTTTGAGTTTTCATCAAAAATGTAAGAGCATCTCCTCCTTCTCCGCAGCCAAAACATTTATAAATTCCCAAATTAGGGTTTACTGAAAAAGATGGGGTTTTTTCTTTATGAAATGGGCATAATCCCCAGTAATGACCGCCGTTTTTCTTTAAAATTACTTGTTCTGAAACAACATCTACAATATCCAGGCGTTCTTTAATTTGAGATACTAATTCTTCAATAGTTTTTGCCATAATTACACTGTAGCATCAACAAAAATATAAATCAAAAATTACCTATATGTCTAATTGATTAAGATAAATTCTATATATATTATTTATGTATTATGGAAAATCTGTTAAATACAACAGAAAATCAAGATATTATTTTTGTAAACAACGTAAAAGAGCTTAAAAATTTTAAAGGTCTGGTAAATAAAAGACTCTGCATTATAAAAACAGATTTTAAAGATATTAATAAAATAAAAAATTTCTGCAAAAAATTCCCCAAAATTGAGGTTTGGCTCGCTTGCAAAGAAATTTCCAGAAAAAATATATTATACGCTAATTCCTGCGGTGTAAAAAATGTTATTGAATACCCGATTAAAAAAGAAATTTGGGATGATTTGTTGAAAAACAAACTCCAAAAAAATTTTGACCAAAATTCAGAAAAAGATGAAAAAATTTTAGAACTGATTAAAGGTAAAAAAGTTATGATTGTGGACGACAATCAGTTTAATATCGAACTTTTGGAAGAAACTTTAAAATCATTAAATTTAAATTTATTATCTTTTCAAAAACCTAAAGAAGCTGCAAAAATTATTGATTTGGAAAAATTTGATTTATTTTTGCTTGATATAATGATGCCTGAACTATCAGGGTTTGATTTGGCGGAGATGATAAAGAAAACAAAATTAAATTGCGATACCCCGATAGTTTTTATTTCGGCACTGTCAGATGTTGAACATAAGGTAAAAGGGTTTAATTTAGGTTCTTATGCTTATATTGAAAAACCTTTCAACATAAAGGTTGTAAAATCACAAATTCTTAATTTGTTAAAAACGAATTGCAAACGTGAAAATATATCCAGATTAAAAGATTCCTACTGGGCAATGGTGACACATGATATGAAAGGACCGGTTCAGGCTGAATTGTCAGCTCTGAACTTTTTATTAAAAACAGGAAAATTCGATAACCAACAAGTAGAAGTTTTAAACGGAATGGTCAGTTCAACTAAATTTTTAGAAACATTAATTACTAATGTTATGAAAAAATATAATTACGATAACGGTAAAATTGTAATTAATCCTGCGATGAATTCTTTCAAAAAATTGATTACGGAATGCTGTGATGAGGTTCAATATATAGCATCAGACAGGGATATTTTAATTAAAGCTTTTTATAATTCAAAATTTGACAAGGTATTATTTGATTACGATGAAATGAAAAGAGTTATTCATAATCTTTTGGCAAATGCTTTAAAATTCAGTTACAAGCACAATGAAATTCTTGTAAAAGTCAAAGATTATGAAAATAATATAATGGTCTCAATTGAAAATTCAGGAATCGGAATAAAATTAGAAAATCCTGATGATGTATTTGAACAGTTTATTTCTTATTGTGAGGACAGCAAAACCGTCAGTTCAGGTCTGGGATTATATATTTCCAAACAGATAATTTTAGCGCATAACGGTACAATTCATTTTGAAAGTACGCCCTGTGATAAGACAATCGTTACGTTTACTTTACCTGTAAAACCTTAAACTTGATGTTATCTGTTTTTTTCATATAATAAAAATTATGAAGTATAGAAATAATGTAAGAAATTTTTGTATAATTGCCCACATTGACCATGGAAAATCAACACTGGCAGACAGATTGCTTGAAAAAACAGGTACTGTAGCTCAACGTGATATGCAAAACCAGATTATGGATTCCATGGATATCGAAAGAGAACGCGGAATTACTATTAAATTAAATTCTGCAAGAATGAATTACACAGCAAAAGACGGTAAAAAATACGAGCTTAATCTCATCGACACACCGGGGCACGTTGACTTTTCTTACGAAGTTTCAAGATCTTTGGCAGCCTGTGAGGGCGCATTGTTAATTGTTGATGCTACACAAGGTGTGGAGGCTCAAACTCTTGCAAATGTTTATCTCGCAATAGAACAAAACCTTGAAATTATACCTGTAATAAATAAAATAGATCTTCCTTCAGCTGATGTGGAAAGAGTTAAAGAAGAAATTGAAGAAGTCCTAGGAATTGATGCTTCTTTGGCAATTCCTGTAAGTGCAAAGGCAGGGATAGGTATTGAAGAAGTTTTAGAGGCTGTTGTTGATTTAATTCCTCCGCCTGTTGATAATTCAGACAAACCATTAAGAGCTATGGTATTTGATAGTGCTTATGACCAGTATTTGGGAACTTTGTGCTTCTTTAAAATCATGGATGGTAAAATTAAGCTGGGTGACAAAGTTAAGTTTATGGCATCAGGTAAGGAATATGAAGTTGTAGAACTCGGTTATCAAACCCCTGCAAGAGTTCAGGTAAATGAGCTTGAATGCGGTGATGTAGGATATTTTGCAGGCTCTATTAAAGAATTGACAAGATTTGTAGGTGATACAATTACAACTGTTGAAAATCCTGCAAAAGAACCTCTACCTGGTTATAAAGAAGCTCTACCTATGGTATTTTCAGGCATGTATCCCGTTGATAATGACGATTATGCAGATCTGAAGGAAGCTTTGGAAAAATTAAAACTTAATGACAGCAGTATTACATTTGAACCTGAAACATCATCTGCTTTAGGATTTGGTTTCAGATGCGGATTTTTGGGTATGCTTCATATGGAAATTGCTCAGGAACGTTTGGAGCGTGAATACGGACTTTCAATCGTAACTACAGCTCCGTCTGTAGTATATCATGTTTACAAAACAAACGGTGAGATGGTGGAAATTGACAACCCTGCTAATCTTCCGCCTGCTCAACTCAGGGATTATATTGAAGAACCTTATGTAAAAGTGCAAATAATTGCCCCGAATGATTATGTAGGAACTTTAATGGATCTTGCGCAGACTAAACGTGGTATTTTCAAAAATATGTCTTATATTGACAAAGTTCGTGCAAGTTTGGAATATGAAATACCTTTGAGTGAAGTGATTACAGATTTTTATGACCAATTAAAATCCCGTACAAAAGGTTATGCAAGTATGGATTATGAATTTAAAGATTACAAGCGTTCAAAACTTGTAAAATTGGATATTATGCTTGCAGGTGAAGTCGTAGATGCTCTATCTGTAATATGTCATGAAGATAGTGCTTTTTATATCGGTCAAAAGTTAACTGCAAAATTGAAAGAAATTATTCCCCGTCAGTTGTTTGAAGTGCCGATTCAAGCTGCAATTGGCGGTCGTGTAATTGCAAGAACAAATATTAAAGCAATGCGTAAAAACGTATTGGACAAATGTTATGGCGGTGATATTTCACGTAAGCGAAAACTTTTAGAAAAACAAAAGAAGGGCAAAAAACGTATGAAGTCAGTAGGCCGCGTAGAAGTTCCTCAAGAAGCATTTATGGCTGTTCTGAGTCTTGAGGAGGAATAATATTATCCCTTGCTTTTATTGCTGCAGAAGTTCTGTTTGTTACGCCCAACTTTTTATAAGTATGAGTTAGATGAGCTTTAACAGTATGGTCTGTTATACATAATTTTTCTGCAATTTCGCTGTTACTATCTCCATTAATCACTAATTTTAAAACATCAATCTCTCGTACTGTAAGTTCGTTTGTTTTCTTCTTCTTCATAGTTCGATATTCTTTTTTGTTACTTGAGCCTCTCAACCATACCATAATATTAGCAAAACGAGCTTTTTCTGACTATTAGCCAAAAGTATATATTTCAAGCACTCTGTAAACCAAGCTGTGTAAGGGTTAAAACTTGCTATGTAAAGAATTGTAAACTATTATGTAAATAATATATATTAAAGACGCAATTTTTAAATACAAAAATACTTTATATAAATATGGAAATCAATTAAAAGGAATTTTTAAGAGATAAGAGTATTGTTAAAAAATGTTACAAATATCAGTTAAATATGATTTTTAATTAAAGTTAATTAAAAATATAACCGATATAAACATTGTGAGTAAATAAAGTTAACCGAAATTCGGTTAAAAGGAGAAACGGAAAATGACAAAAGTTAACGGAAACGGCGGCGACAGAACAAATTTAGAAGCTTTAAAAGCGTATTATGAAGCTTTAAACACTAAAAAAGCAGGTAAAGAAGAAAAAACTCAAGAAGCAAAACCTGTTGTAAATTTTAAAACAGAACAAGTTGAAGCAAGTGCATTAGATGCAACAGCAGCTCAAATTTGGGGTGTTCAATTATCAAAAGTTGACAAATCAGAAGCTGCTACTACAAAAAGAATTGAACAATATTTTAATACACCATTTATGGCTTCATTAGATGAATTACAAGGAATTGAAGCAGAAGATAATTTTGCAGCTTATGCAATGGCAAATGTAAAAGGTGTTGATCCTGACAAATTTGCAAAATATATGAACAAACCTCTAGGACAAGAAACAGTTACAGGTGTTTCTGAATTTTTAGACGCATTAGTTTAACTTATAAATATACGCATTTACTCACACAAATTTAAAGACCGATTGAAAAATCGGTCTTTTTATTTTTTATTTTCCTACGAAATTTAAAACTTTAAATCCGCGTTTTTTCTTTTCCATTTCAACATCCGGAAGTTCGTAGCATTTTATGCATCGAGCTTCATAAGTTTCATCTCCGCCTATCATAATCAAAGGTGAATTTTTATCAGCGGGTTTTCCGTCAATTAATCTTTGTGTTCGGGTAGCATTTTCTCGTCCGCATTTCATACATACTGCGTGTAATTTGTGGACTTCAGTTGCAATACACATTAATTCAGGCATACTGCCGAAAGGTTCTGCTTTGAAATCGAGTTCAAGACCTGTACCTATAACCTTTTTACCTTCGTCCATAAGTTTAGAGATAACTTTTACAATATTGCTGTCAAAAAATTGTAATTCATCAATTGCAATAACTTCATCTTCAGGTTTAACAACCGTCATGATTTGAACAGCGTGTTTTACTTTTATAGCATCAAGCCATAATCCGTTTCTTGATTCGATATAATCCCCTTTTGCACGAGTATCAATATCTGGAGAGATTACTTTAACTTTTCTTTTTGCAATAATAGAGCGTCTTATACGTCTTAAAAGCTCTTCTGTTTTTCCACAGCTCATCGGACCTGTGATTAATTCAAATGAGTATCCAAAATCCATTTTTCTTCCCAAAAATTTATTGTCTTTACTCTGTCAATTATACAACTCGGAAAGTTTTTTTTAAAGTAAATTAATGTAAAATTTTGTCCCGTAATTTTTTCAATCCGGCACCGTAGAAATATCTCAACTGTTCGGGGAAATTGTCCTCAATATCAATCATGTACATATCATGGACGGTGAATGCTTTTATTAAAAATACGATTTCGGAATTTTTTGTCCACACAACTTCCGGATTATTATTTTTAACAGGTTGGGTAATTCCAAATAGGCCTTCAGAATTGTCTGCTGAAAGGAATACAAATTTTCCGTTAAAATAATGTTCAAGCATTGGGATACCTGAATGTTGAAAGGTTTTTCCGAAATTGCAGGTAAAGTTATCATATTTAACGATTTTTACATCAAGCCCTCTATTGTAAGCATCAAGCAGGTAGGTTTCAAGATATTTGAAATCTTGCGACCAAAGTGATATAAAAATTGTTTTTTGTGCATTTTTTATAATTTCAATTATTTTATCTAAAATTTTTGTTCTTCCGCTGATTGATAATATCGGTTCTGTGTATTCTTCTTCTTTAACGTTTGGCAATTTTTTTTCTAGAAAATTTATTGTAGAATCAATTTTTCTTTTATAACGTTTAGTGAGTTCTTTGGGTTTAATCGGGGTGTATGTGATAGGTTTTGTGTTTGATGGAATTGCGATATGCATTGATTCAAGAGCTTTTAGGGTATCATAAGCTCTGGATTGCGGAATATTTGCAAGTTTGCTGATTTCATAACCTGTTGCTGGGAATTTTTTTAAAAGAGCAATATATACCTTTGATTGGTATTCATTAAGCCCGATTTCTTTTAATTTTTCAACAATTTCATCCATAAAAAGAGTTTAGCGGATTTTTTTGTTTTATGCAACTGTATGAACAATATAGAGCATATTAAAAGTGATATTAGAAATACGTGAAGAGATTTTGAAACAAGTTCAAAATGACATCAAACTTGTACTTATCTCTCTAAAAATATTGATAATAGTTGTAGTCAAATTAATTATGCACGAGGGTGAGTTTCGTTATAGACATCTTTCAAATGTTGAGTTGAAACGTGGGTGTAAATTTGAGTATTTGATATGCTTGCGTGGCCTAAGAGTTCTTGGACGACTCTTAAATCAGCTCCGTTTTCAATCAAATGTGTTGCAAAACTGTGACGAAACATATGCGGTGTGACATGTTTTGGCAGGTTGATTTTTTCAACAATTTCATTAATGACGTTTCTGACAGTTCTTGTCTGTAGTCTATACCCTGTATTGTTTATGAATACAGGAGAATCTTCACTTTTGTCTGGAACGGGAAATCCTTTTGGAATTAAATCTCTTGCGCTTTCAATATAACGTTCAAGAAAATTTTTTGCCCTGTCTGTAACCAGAATAATTCGTTCTTTTGAGCCTTTACCGAAAACTCTAATTTCGTTATGTTCGAGGTTTAAATCTCCAAAATTGAGTCCGGATAATTCGGAAATACGCATACCTGTAGCCCAGAGAAGTTCTAAAATAGTTCTGTTTCTGTATCCTGCAGGAGTTTCGATTTTTGTATTATTCAAAATTTGTTCAACTTCGTCAGGTGTTAAAAATTTTGGTAATGATTTTGGTCGTTTAGGATTTGTCAAATTCATTGCAGGATTTGAGTCAACTTTTCTTTCACGATACAAATATTTATAAAAAGTTCTTAACGATGCAATTTTTCGTGCAATTGTAGTTTTTTTATAGTTAAACTTTTGGATAAAATGAAGATATTCTCGTACTTTTGAAAAATTTATATCCTCGCATGACTGCTCATCCATCCAGACAAGAAAACTTAAAATGTCTGAACAATAGGCTTTTGCAGTATGTTTTGAAAAATTCTTTTCTGCAATTATGTATGATTTAAAATCTTCTAAATCTTGTTTTGAATCAGCGTTTACACTCATTTTTCTACTTCATTTATATTATTGCTTTTTTATAAATAGTATTATACAATACTTTTATAAGAATTAAAATAACTAAATTATCCTGCAGGAGATAACATGAATTATAAAAAATTATTAATATCATCATTTGTCGTTACAGCAGTCCTATCTACACAGGTCTATGCTAAAGAATTACAAGCACAAGTTCAAAAGAACACTGCTAATGCTGCAAAAACAGCAAAATCAACTCCTGTTAAAACTTCAACTCAAGTATATCCTGAAATATCAAGATTGATTGAATATAATCATTGTTCTGAAGCTGATGCTAAAATAAGAGAATTATTAAATTTAAAACCTAATGATATTAATTTATTAGCATTAAGAACTGTTTCAATGGCGAAACAACATGAATTAGATCCTGCGCAAAAAGAATTAGATAAATTATTGAAGCAATACCCTAAAAATCCTACATTACATTATGCACAAGGGCTTGTGTATTTGCAAAGAACAACTTCTTCTGATGTAGATTATATTAAAAATACAAGAGGATTGATTAATAATGCAATAAAAGAATTTGTAACAGCTGTTACATTGAATACAAAGTATTATGAAGCGTACAATGCAATGGGTGTTGCAACATTAAAATTAGGTAACAGAAATGATGCGATGGATTTATTTAATACAGCTATAAAAATAAATCCTTCATTTGCGACAGCTTATGACAATATTGGTGTTGTAGAGATGATGAATAATAATCTGGATTCAGCAGAGAATTATTTTATGAAAGCAATGAAATACAATACCCACAACCCTACTGCTTGGTATCATATGTCACAAGTTGAAACTCGCAGAGGAAATTATTCAAAAGCTTTAACTTGGGTTAACCACTCAATCCACGTAAACCCAAATTCATCTCCTGCATTGACATTACAAGGTGAATTGTTCTTGAAACAAGGTAACCAGGCTGCAGCTATTAATTCTTTCAAAAAAGCGCAACTTGTAAAACCAGAAAATTCAAGAGCGTATTTGAACCTTGCTATGATTTATGAAAATCGTGCCGATGAAGAATTTGCAATGGAGCAATTGAAATCCGCTTTAGCAATTAATCCTAATTACCAAGAAGGAAAATTGAGAATTGCTAATATGGCATTGCATATTAGAAAATATGATCAAGCGCTAGATTATTATTCAAAATTGATAGGTGATCAAAACTATAATGATGAAGCAATAATTGGTCTTGCAAATACATATTATGAAATGGCAAAAGACAGAGGTGATAATGAAGGTATTGCGACAAACAGAGAAGTATACCTAGCTTATGACTATATAAATAAAGCTATTGAGCAGTGCCCTGAAGATTTAAAACTTCATTTGGCTAAATTGAAATTGGCAAGACTTGTACACCAAGAACCGCTATCTCGTGATAGTTTGAATTATATTATTCAAGCTGCAGGAAATAATCTTATGGATAACGTAATTAAAGGTGAAGCATATCTTGCTATGGGTAGAGAAAAAGATGCTGTATATACTTTCGAAAATGCAATTAATTTCTCTAACTCGGTAGATGACGATCTTTATTTAGCAGAAATTCTTGTTCATAACAAACAATTCAGAACAGCAAGACTTGCTTTACAAAAAGCCTTGACAAAAGATCCTGATAATGTTATTGCTAAGAATGGTATTGAATATATTAATCTTTGTGAAACAAAATCAAATGAATTCTTTGATATCGCACAAAGAGAATACCAACAAAACAATTACGCATCTGCAATTGAATATTGCAACCGTGCAATTGACTTCTATCACAACAGCGCTCAAATTGCAAAATTAAAAGCAATGTCTTATGAAAAAGAATTAAACTACAGAGGCGCTATTAAATATTATCAACAATATCTCGCTATGAATCCAAATGCAGCCGATAAAGCTCAAATCGATAAGAAAATCGAAAAATTCAAAAGTAAAGCAAAATAATAAATCAAAATAATAAATAGTTAAAAACCAGACATGACTAAAAAATTTGATATACGAAAGACATTTGAAATATTTTTGAGAGAGCCCATCAGTGTATTAACTGAAGGGCTATTTCAACTTGTGAATATTGAAAATAATATTTTCAGTCAAAAGCCTTACGTAAATGTAGATTTTGTAAATAAGAAAACTCAAATTACCGTTGTAAACAGCGATAAGATGTATAATTTATTCCAAAAAGTTTTGTTTAAACAAAAACTAAAAGAGCAAAAAGAAAAGGTTTTAACTAAAAATTAAAATCTTATGGGATAATCTTTTGGAATTTTCCAATTGTTACAATAGATTAAAGACGTGCAATATATACTGCTGATAATACCACTTGCATTTATGGTTTCTCCTTTACAGCCGTTTATAAAATCGTTACGATTTTCTTTTAATTCTTGACAATTAGAACTTTGCCATCCATCTGGTGATATTGATACTTGATTATTATAGGAATGCTTTTTTATGTAGAATGCAAAAACATCTTTTCCGGAAATTAATCTTTTGGGATTTTTGTTACTTGATAATATTACATTAAATTGTCCAAAGGCAGTTGTATTGGGATTGTTATTTTTAAGTACAAATGATATAACACTACCGTCACTAAGTTCTGCCCAGTTTGTTAATTGAGGATTGTTCCAAAACCAATTTGGGTCACCGGAATAATTATCATTATAATTGTAGATTATATATTTTAATTTTTCTTTTTCTTGTTGCACAGCACTTCTGCCAGTAATATTTAAATATGGATAAAAATATTCTTGTAAAAATGATTCTGCAGAATCTCTATCATATGTTTGATAATTTTCCCAATCCCAATTAATAGCTTCACCTTTGTCTGCTTGAGCTTGTTCAAGTGCTTGATAAAGTTGTGTATATGATTTTTTTAATGCTGTTTCTGTTACTTTTTTACGGTATCCTTGTATTACTGCTGGTAGAGTTAGTGCTGCTATTATTCCTATAATGCCAAGAGTAATTAAGACTTCTGCAAGAGTGAAGGCTTTTTTCAATTGTTTATCCTCATAAAAAATAATATTATTAACTTGCTAAATGGTTTATAAACTATTTAATATTATTATAAACTATTGTTATATAGTTGTCAAATCAATAGAATTATTAAATGAATGACAAAGAATATTTAAAAAAAATAGGTCTTAAATTAAAAATATTACGCTCATTAAAAGGTTTATCCCAAGATGATGTTGCAAATAGACTAGATGTAGATAAAAGTTATTACAGTAAAATAGAACGAGGGCTTACAAATCCGTCAATTTTATATTTGAGGCATATTTCTGATTTATATGAAGTTAGCTTGAGTGAATTAGTAGATTCAAATATAAGTTTTTAAAATTATTTATGTTATTATTAGCATATGGCTACAAAATATATGCAGGCAAAATTTTTAATAAGTGCGGAAAAGCTCTCTCAGTGTCCAGATTACACACTGCCGGAATTCCCGCTTTTGGGACGTTCTAATGTCGGGAAGTCATCATTTATTAATGGACTTGCAAATCATAAAAAGCTTGCAAAGACTTCTAATACTCCTGGCAAGACAAGATTAATCAATTTTTTTCAGTTTTCAGATAAATTTATGATTGCTGATTTACCGGGATACGGTTATGCAAAAGTCTCTAAAGAAGCACAAAACAGGTGGCAGAAATATTTGGAAGAATATTTGCTTAAACGTGAACAAATTACATCTTTAGTACAGTTAATTGATGGCAGACATGATATTCAAAAAAATGATTTTCAAATGCGTGAATGGGTAGAAGCTTACAATTTACCTATTTTCACAATTGTAACTAAAATGGATTATGTTCCCAAATCAAAAACTTTAAATGTTATCAAAAATGTTGAAAAACAATTTGGCGGTGTAGTATTACCATTCAGTGCTGTGGATAGCAGATATAATGAAAAAATATTTGAATATATTTTGAATTTTAAATCCACTCAGGATAATAATTAAGTTGTATTATCTTATTAGTTTTCAGTCTGGCATGACCGCCTTTTATAAAGTTTGTCAAAGAACCTGTTGGGGGAAGAATTGTTAAAGCCCATTTTAGTGGGTATACCCATAGACTTCTGTCTTGTCCGAAACGTTCATAGGTATAATCGATTTTGTTTTTATCAATGTTTTCGAATTTGAAATCACCAAAAATTATACTTGCAGGAATACCGTTCATTCCGCTTGCGATAATTGTCTCAACTCTTGCTGGGACAATTGTGCCTTGTTTTATTACAGTTTCATTGTTGTATACAACATCTTCAATTACTTTGAAAGTTACAGACTGACCTTCATAGATATGATTTTCGTTTTTGATATTTTCTGTTATGTGCAATTTTATAGGTATGCATTTTGTGCTTTCGTAATTGTATTTTGTATGAGTTTTCGGTTTTTCAATCGGTATATTTTTTAATGTTGAATTGACAAATTCATCCTCCATTATTTCTGCATAGCAGGGTGAGGTGATTAAAAATAAAACTGTCAAAAGATTTATAATTCTATTCATATTTTAACTTTTCCTTTGAATTAGTTTTAATTTTTTCTTCAAATAAGCGTCTGTTGTCTACAGAATTCAATAAAAAGTTTTGATAATGCGGATTTTCAAGATATTCGTTATTTGCAAGGAAGTACGGATATTTTGTATAAATATATTCATAAATATGAGCTAATCTTTTAGATGTTAGGTTTTTATTTGAAACTAAATCTTGATAGTGTTGTGGGTATGCTTTATTTATGAATGTAATAAGTGCAATTGGGTTATAACCTGCATTTACCATATAATCTACGGCTCTTTTATCTGATACGAGTTCAAATTTTTTCGGAGCTGCTTTTATTTGCACCCCTGTAAGCCAGCCATTGCCCATGCCGTCAAAGGTTCTTGACGATCTGGCAATTTCTCTTGAAAGATAAGCTGCAAGTTCATTATCATCGGCGATAAATTTATAGTATTCTCGGAACATTATAATTTGTCTGCTAGTGACTGTTGTGTCCATTTTTAGTAAAGAATCTTTTGCTTCTTTATCATAGACAAATATAATGTGCCCTTTAATTTTGTTTGCATTTAAAATTTGTGTGCCAATATCATTTATTCTGTTTTGTATAGTTTGCTCTTGTATAATTTCTTTATCAGATACAGCAAAAGTGCTTGTTGAAAAAGCAAGTAAGCATAAAAATGATATTATAAATTTTTTCATACATAACTCCAATTTATTTAATGATATATTATTTTTTTATATTAGTCAAAATAATCTTTTCAATATACATTAAATAAAGGATTAAATAGAGTTGTTATCAGGTTAAAATATAAATGGGTTAGTTATATCTTTTAGGAGTGGCTTATGGAGGAAGTTTTTTATCCGCAAAATAATGGGGAGATTTCGGAATCTATTACACAAAGTTGGACAGAGCAGGCATTAGAATGTTATGCAATAAAATGTGACTGTACTAAATGTTCTTTAAAAAACGGGCATTACTCTTTTAAGTGTCAAATGCCTAAAGTTATTGATATTTTGATAAACGTTGCTGGCAGACCTAATACCAACCCCGTATAATTCTTGTTACATAACATACGAAAATGTAACGGTATTTTTGAGGCGGATTTATTTCCGCCTTAATTTTTATTTTTAAAAATCTTATTTTTATTGTATTATGTATTTGTATGAAAAAGTTCTTTTTTCTATTATTAACGATAATAGTTGTAAGTTTGCCCTCTCAAGCTGAAATAATAAAAATTTCAGCAAATGATGCTGTGAAATTAGCCTTGCAGCACAATTTGGCTTTGCAAGCTAAACGCAAAGAAATTGCGGTTTTAGAACAAGAAGTTAAAATGGCAAATGCGCTTAAAAATCCACAGCTTCAATCAACAATTTTAATGGGACCTGTTGGAAAAACAAATGCAAGTCAAGCAGGTATTGCTATTCCTTTAGAAATTTCTAAAAGAGGTGTTCGTAAAAAAGCTGCAATTGCTAATATGAAATTGATTGAAAATCAAATAAGACAGGAAGAGTTGAATTTAAAACTCGAAGTTATGGAAGCTTATTTTGATGTTGTATATATGAAATCAGTTGTAGCGATTTTGCAACAGAGAGAAGAACTTTTTAAGAATATGAAATTGCTTGCAGAAAACAAGCCCAAAAATTCTAAAAATTACGAAATTGAAAAATTACAATCAGACATAAAATATAAAAAACAATTGGTTTCTTTGAACAAAGCAAAAGCTAATTTACTATATTCTCAATTCAATTTTAACAAAGTTTTGAATTTAAAAGATACTGATGTAATGTATGATACTCGTGAAAGTTCATTGTTCCAAGATCATATATCACTATTGAATATTCAATTACCTGAGTATGAAACTATTGAAGAAGTAGCTATGAAATATAGTTATTCTATTAGAATAGCTTATGATAATATAGATAAATCTGAAAAAGAATTAGCTGTTGCAAGGCACAAAGTTATACCTGATATAACTGTAATTGGCGGTTATGCATTTTCAGGTGATGGTGTTCTACACGGCGGATATGCAGGTGGTTATTTAGATTTACCTGTATTTTATTCATACAGACCTGAGGTAAATCGAGCTAAAATTATTCTTGAAAGAGCTAAAATTGATAAGGTTTCTTTTGAAAATAAATTAAAATTTGCCCTAAAAGAAGATTACAACCAATTCAAATACGCAAAAGAAAATATGGGGTATTACAAAGATATTTTAAAAGAATCTGATAAAATTTTAAAAATGTCAGAGCAACGTTATGCAAAAGGTGATACCCAGTTATTGAATTTGTTCATTATTGAAAATTCTCATCAGGAAATTTTAAACGAATATATTAGCGCAATGCAGGTATATTACAATGCATATTTGGATTTAATCCATAATATGGGACATGATATTTTGTTGGATGAAGATTCATTAGATGATTTGTAATCAAAATTTTGCATAAAAAAAATCGTTGAAAATGTTCAACGATGTTATGTATTGTCAAAAAGTTTTGCTATCCCAAATCTCGGCAGCTGTTCTTAACAGCAGAGTTTTGCTTATCGGGCAAAGCCCTCTTTGTGAAATTTCACAAGTTTTGCAAGATGCCATTCTCTTGCACTGATGTCATCTATTCGGTTTTTAATATCTTCTAATTCTGCAAGCAGTGTTTGCAAATCTTTTCTTTGAGGAGCAGGCTGTTCAAAATGCTCTTCATCTTCCAGCCAAAATAGAGGCAAACAATTGTTTTCGAATAATTCTTTGTCATTCATATGCTACACTCCAATATATTTCTAAGATACACAATTTTTTTTAATCAACAGTTATGCATTTTCTTTCTTTTGATATTGTGTGATAAATGCATGAATCATATCAACTAAATCAAAATTTCCATATTTAAACGGATAAGGCTGATTTGAATATTCACTGTCTGTTACTTTTTGCAACTCTCTTACTTGTTTGTAATCAAGTGAATCAAAATCAAAACTTGTCATTTCTCCGTAATCCAACATAAGATCTTCCATATCCATAACTTTTTTTTCTTCATCCATGAGTACACACTCCTTATTAACAATCTATCAACAAATTTTTTATCGGTTGTTTTTTGGAAAAACTTTAGGATTTTAAATGTGTTTGTAACATATTTTTACAAATATCTGTAAAATTCATTCAAATAGAGGTTTGACTTTGCAGAAAAAATCATTAACATAAAAAATAAAGTAAGTAGAATGAGGGCGTAGTATGACTAATAATATACTTTCAGGAGTTTATGCAGGTTTGACTAATACATATTCATACCTTGCATCACAATATCCAAACGGTTTGACTTTAGATAACATAACAGAGGCAAGAACTAAAACTTCTAATTATAATGTTTTGAATCAATCTTTTGCATCATATTTGCAAACAAATTTTTCATCTATTGATAAAGATGGTGACGGAATAATTACAGCTGAGGAAATGAATAATCTTTCAAATACAATTTCTACTCAAGGATTGACCAAAGCTGAATTAACTCAGTTATATGCGTCAGGCTCAAGCGGGTTATCAGAAAGTACAATGACAAAAATTCTTGAGCATTTTGATGAAATGGATACAAATCATGACGGAAGAATTACAAGTGCTGAAATTTCAGCTTATGATGTAAATTGTGCGCGAATGGAAGTTGAAGATGAATTCAATAATCGTCGAGCAACTGATATGTCAGTTTTTTACGGAGATAGCAGTTCATCATCTTCTGATACATATAGCTTATTAAGTTATAAGTATAAATCAAGCAGTGATTCATAGACCTATATTACACACACTAAACTTAGTAACGATACATTTGGAAAGGAAATGACGCTTTATATTTAAAGAGTCATTTTTTTTGTTTTATTGAAAATCCCTAAAATATATGTTAAAATAATTAAGTACAAACATAAAAGGAGCTTTAGAATGGAAAGAGATTTATTGTATAGAAAAGTCGGGGGGGGGGCGATTTAACAGCTTTCCTGCTTGCTTTTTGGGGGATTGATAAAAAAAGAAAAAAGTGTTATATTGGTGATATGAAACATCACATAAATGCTTTTACTCTTGCAGAAGTTTTAATAACACTTGGTATTATTGGTGTAGTTGCAGCTATGACTATGCCTTCTTTAATTCAAAAGTATAGAGATAAAGAGTTAATTGTAAGGACAAAAAGAGTTTATTCTAATATTCAAAATGCTGTTTCTTTAGCACAGAAAGAAAATGATGTTGTTGGTGATAATACTTTTTTATTTGATCCTACTAAAACAAGTGCAGAGGTTGTTCAAGCTTTTGCAAAATATTTTAATGGTTCAATGGTATGTACTAAAAAAAATGATACCGGATGTGAAAAATTTTATTATTCAGTAAAATACGCAACAAGAAGGAAAGATGATACCACAGGAGCTACAATGGGCACAAATCTTTCAAATTCAAAAATAATTTTGAATGATGGTTCTTTAATTGCAGTAAACCAGTTGACATCTTGTGAAAGGACTTCTACAGATTGTAAAAGAGATTCGGATTATAATTGTATAAAAGATAAAGACGGAAATACCGAATTAGTTACTAAAATGTTATATAATTGTGCGTATATTGATTTTGATGTAAATGGACCAAGTTTACCAAATCAGTTTGGTCGTGATGTTTATGAACTAGTAGTATATAAAGATAAAATTTCGCCAAATTTATCTAATCAGCCCGGTGGAAAAAGTTTAAAAAATATTCTTAGCGGTATGGATAAACTAGAATATACTGAGTATAATATCGGAGAAACAGATTAATTTTTCTAAAAAACAAGCTCCAAATAATCTTGGAGCTTGTTTTTATATTGAATTATTTTTATTTTTGACCGTTAAATGCTTGTAGTCCTAAGTATTTAGCGGCAGATCCGAGTTTTTGTTCAATTCTTAAAAGCTGATTATATTTAGCCATTCTGTCAGATCTTGAAGCTGATCCTGTTTTAATTTGACCGCTGTTTACAGCTACTGCAAGATCTGCTATAAATGTATCTTCTGTTTCACCTGATCTGTGTGAAATAATTGTTGTATAGCCTGCAGCATGTGCCATTGATATTGCATCTAATGTTTCTGATAATGTTCCTATTTGGTTTACTTTTATCAAAATTGAATTTGCAACATTGCGTTTGATACCATCTGCTAAACGTCTTGTATTTGTTACGAATAAATCATCTCCAACAAGCTGACAGTGATTGCCTATACGTTGAGTAAGCATTTCCCAGCCTTCCCAATCCTGTTCTGCCATACCGTCTTCTATAGAAATTATCGGATATTTTTTAACCCATTCTTCTAAAAAGTCTGTCATTTCTTTATTGTCAAATGATTTGCCCTCACCTTTCAGGTTATATTTTCCGTTTTCATAGAATTCTGATGATGCAACATCAAGACAAATTTTTATTTGATTAGTGTTATAACCCGCTTTATCAATAGCTTCTAAGATTACTTCAATTCCTTCAGCGTTAGAGCCAAGATTTGGAGCAAATCCGCCTTCATCACCTACAGATGTTGCCATTCCTTTATTTTTCAAAACACTTTTTAAAGTATGGAAAACATTACATCCCATTTCAATTGCATGTGAAAAACTTTCAGCTCCGACAGGTGCTATCATGAACTCCTGAAAATCAATATTATTATCAGCATGAGCGCCGCCATTAATAATATTCATCATAGGTACAGGTAAAGTTAAAGCATTAATCCCGCCTAAGTATCTGTATAACGCCATACCGTAAGCTTTTGATGCTGCTTTCGCAACTGCAAGAGATACACCTAAAATTGCATTTGCACCGAGTTTTGATTTATTTTCAGTTCCGTCCATGTCAATCATGAATGTGTCTATTTCTTTTTGGTGAGAAGCTTTTTCTCCTATAAGTTCGGGTGCAATTATATTATTAACATTATCAACAGCTTTTTGAACGCTTTTTCCCATGTATTTTGATTTATCGCCATCGCGTAATTCCAAAGCTTCAAAAATTCCGGTAGAAGCTCCTGATGGGACTGCAGCACGGCCTTTTACCCCGTTTGTAAGTTTTACATCTACTTCTACTGTTGGATTTCCGCGAGAATCTAATATTTGTCTTGCGTAAATATCTTCTATAAATGTTGACATATTTTGCCTCCTATTTTTATCTGTCTTTATAAATCTCAAATATATTTATAAAGACATTTTACACTCTTTTTGACCTTGTGATAATCTTTTCATAAATCTTTTAACTTTGCAAGTAGCTATGTAATTTATTTTTAACTTTATAAATAATATGTTTAATGCTTCCAAAATATCCGAAAAACATTATAGCCGATGCGCTAATCCAAGCAATTGGACCGGCATAGAATATTCCGACATATCCAAACTTTATTGCAAGGAATACAGCTGCAAATATTCTCATTACAAGTTCTGCAATACAAGCTAATAATGGGAAAATTGTTTCTCCCATACCTTGTAATGCGTTTCTGTATATGAAAATTTGACCGAGGAAGAAATAAAATATTGTACTTATTAGCAAATACCTGTGCGCGATATCAATAATTTCTTTTGTCGCAGTGCCAATAAATGCTCCGATAATATCTGTCCCCCAAATTCTCATTACAAAGGCCATAACGATACTTAGGATAATGTTAATTGTAGATGTTTTGATAACGCCTAATCGTATTCTTTTGAATTTGTGTGCTCCAAAATTTTGTGCAACATACGCAGCCAGTGCTACCCCAAATGACATCATAGGCATCGTCGCAATTTGTTCAATTCTCAATGCTGCTGTAAATGCCGCAATTACATTTGATCCGAAAGAATTGCATACACTTTGGATAACCAATACACTCAGACCGATTATAGAAAATTGCACAGCCATAGGAACACCTACTCTTAAATGTTCGTATGCTGAATCGTAGAAATCTTTATCCAGTTTTATTAACCATTCATGTCTATGAATCCTTAAAATCGGAAATTTATATTTTATAAAAATTACACATAATAATACAGAAATTGCTTGAGATAGAATTACTGCAACAGCAGACCCAGGTACTCCCATGTGAAAAACGATTATAAATACTAAAGCTAAGATGATATTTATTATTGATGCAATAATTAAAAAGTATAAAGGAGTTTTGCTATCCCCTAAAGCTCTAATAATACTTGATAACATATTATACATAGTGGTCGCAATTAAACCGATTATGATAATTTCAACGTACCAAAAAGCGTTATGATAAATATTATCAGGTACATTCATCCATTTTAAAACATAATTCATGGAAAATGCAAAAATAGTTGAGAAAATAAAAGTTACAATTACGCTTAAAATTGTAGATATGACAACAGAATTTCGAACTCCTTGAATATCTTTAGCACCGAATCTTTGACCTGTTACTACTGCAAAACCGTTTGTTAGTCCTACAATAATGAATGTAATTAAGAAAAATAACGGTGCTACAGCTCCGACTGCTGCAAAAGATTCTACCCCTAAGGTTCTTCCGACAATTACAAGATCTGCTATATTGTATAATTGTTGAAAAATGTTACCTATTAAAAGTGGCACAGAGAATAATAGTATATGTTTTAGGGGGTTCCCTTTTGTCATATCTGTAATCATAAAACCATACCTTTTTAACTTCTTTCCTAAATTAAATTATACTAAAAATACAATTGTTTTACAAAATACTTGAAATTTAAAATATTTTGTGCAAAGATAGATTTTGTCAATTAAATGTAAGACTTATGGCAAGGTAGCTCAGCTGGTGAGAGCGCACGGCTCATACCCGTGAGGTCGAGAGTTCGAATCTCTCCCTTGCTATTTTATTTGCTAAGTATAGCACAGCTTTTAGCTTTAATATTATTGTTATAATGTATCTAATGTTTAATGTATTTTAATGTCCGATTTGGATATAAGCTATTAACTGTCGGTTGGGCATACCTGCTCAACAATACTAAATTATAGAGGTCGGAAGTTCTTTGATGAAGTATTCATAAATACACCCAATCGGACTTTATTAGGACTTTAATATACAAAGAATAGCCTCAAATTAGCCCGTAAATTACTAAAATCAAAGATTTTTGGTAGTCCTGTAAAAGTCCTATTGATTGTTGGGCTATAAGCACAACCTACGGACTATATTTTTATTATAATGTTTAAGAAAATCTATAATTTTTATATGTTAATAAACATCTAATTAATGTCCAATATTGTCGTTGGGCAAGTATGCTCAACCGATCACTCCTTAAAATCATTCCCATTTATTTAAAAATTTTAAATAAATATGTAATATTCCGTCTTTATCAACATGAGGATTCTTTGTGACTTCATATAATGAACCGGCAGGGACAACAACTTCATTTTTTATTTCTCCAAACATAAAACCTGGTGTTTTAGGCGGCATTATAGCTTGTAGCTCAGAAATTTGAGAACCCTCTGGAAATTCCATTTCAAACAAAATTCCATTATGCCCCTTATTATATAAGTTAGCTTCTTCGAGGGAAGTTGTCATATATGAATATCCTTTATCAGGAGATATAATTTCTCCTTTTCTATAACTTTCAAAAAGCTTGTATTCGGCATCTGAAACATTCTCAATACCTCTATAGTATTGTTGCGTAGCTGCTAATTTTGGCAGTAATTTGAATTCTTCATTTAGTTTTTGTTTCAGAATATTCGGATTTTCCTTTATAGGAATTTTTTTATAATATTGTCCAATACCGCTTTGGATAGAATTAGGCATCATACTCATGGCCATATATTGCAATTCATCTAGAACTTGTGCTTCAGGATGCCTTAATACATCATTTAAATTCGTTTTAAAAAATATATTATCAAAATGACCTTGCGTACATTTAACTTTTACATCTTTAATACTCTTACTTAATAATAAAGACAAATCTTTTTCATTTAATTTTCCTTGAAAATTTGGCGTTTTATATGTTTGAATATTTTGAATTATAGGATTTATTTTCATATTAAAGTTTCTTACATAACTACACATGTATATTAAGACAAAAACTTTTTAAGAATTGTCTTTTTTTTTACAAAAGTTCATATTATATTTCTCAAAGTCACTGTTAATTTTTCTCAAACCTTGTGTTAATTTACATTTAATTTTTTCCCCACTATTGCTCCATTAGTGATAAAAGGACTAAAATATTAAATATCTTTTTTAGAAGTTTTAAGTTTAATAAAATGATCAATATTTCTATACTTAAATACTTTAGCAGGATTTCCTCCAGCAATTGCATAAGGAGGTATTTCTCCATGAACAACTGAACCTGCCTGGATTATTGCTCCTTCACCTATAACTGTTCCAGGTAATATTATTACTTTTGCTCCTATCCAAACAAAATCACCTATAATAACGTCACTTTTTATTGTGGTACTATCATAAGGAATATCATTCCCCTCATAATTGTGACTCGTGGATATTATTTGTGAATCAAATCCTGCAACAAAATAATTTCCTAAAATTACTTTTCCATTTCCGCTTATATGCATACCATTAAGTTTTACATGGTTTTTAATAATAGTGTTTTTATTAACAGTTGAAAATCTTGAACATTGAAAATTTTTGCCAATATATTTAGCAGTAAAGATTATTTGTATGCTATTACAAAATTCTCTAAACCAAATTCGTAAAAATTTTATAGGAATTAGACAGGATAAAATCTTAATCATATTTATCACCTGAGAAAATTATATTGGAATAAAAGGAACTTGTCAATCACTTTTTATATTAAAGTAACCTATCAGAGGTTTTTAAAAAATACTTTATACGATAACCTAATAAAGAGGAAATTTATGTTTTGTATTGACACAAAAAATATAGGAACTGTTATAAAGCAAGCTAGAAAAAAAGCAGGTTTAAAACAATATGAACTTGCAGAAATGGCAGGTTTTTCAGAAAAACACTTGTGTAGAATTGAAAATGGAAAGTATTTACCTAAATTAGAACATTTTTTGAGTATAGTGTCTATTCTAAATTTAAAACTTGATGATTTTGGGATTAATTCTACAGATAAAGAAATGTCATCTGATAGAAAAAATCTTATAAATAAAATTTTAACAAGTGATGATAAACTTGTTAAAATATATAGTGAAATTTTTGAAAATATGGATAAAATTATTAATTTAGCTAAAAACAAATTAATTTAAACTATAAAATTATCAATTTAAATCATTTCCTTTATAGGCGCAGGGAATGTTTTCTTCTTTTAAATAATTTAGTCCCCATTTATTTAATTCTATGATTGCAGGAATTAGAGTTTTTCCGCGTTCTGTTAAAGAATACTCTGTTTTTGGCGGAACAACAGGGTACAATTTTCTTTTTACAATTCCGTCTGATTCCAATTCTTTAAGCTGTTGGATTAACATTTTAGGAGTTGCATGTGAGATTAGTTTTTGTAATTCGCTGTATCTTAAAGTTTTGTCTATCAAATGACCGATTATGACCCCTTTATATTTCCCGCCTATGATCTCCATTGTTGCCTCTAGTGGACACTTATATTCTGATTGTTTCTTTTTTGCCATAATTCCTTTTTTTATGCTTTCTTTTTTAATACTATTATACTAAAAAGTAAGTATTATACAAAATAGTGCATTCTTGTTTTTTTTATAGTCATACCTTAAAATATTAAAAAAGGAGGGAAATTATGAAAATTACTCAGGTTAGGAATGCAACTATTATTGTGGAATTTGATAATAACAAATTTTTAATTGATCCTTGGCTTGGCCCAAAAGATTATATGGAAGGTTTTGAAGCAGGTATAAATTCTCATATCAGACAACCGAGAGTCGGATTGCCTTTTGAAATTAAAAAGATAGTTGATGTGGATGCTGTGATTTTGACCCATTTTCATCCTGATCATTTTGATGAATATGCTGTGAACGCTTTAGATAAAGGGATTAAATTTTTTGTTCAATCCCAAACGGATTTAGATATAATAAAATCTTACGGATTCAAAGATGTTGAAATTATTACAGAAGATGGAATTGATTATAAAAATATAAAATTGTATAAAACCAATTGTCAGCATGGCAAAAGAGAGATTGTAAAACCGATTTGTGAAAGTGTAGGAATGCCGTATGATTCTATGGGGGTTGTCTTTAAATCTGATAATGAAAAAACTCTCTATATTGCAGGTGATACAATTTGGTGCAAAGAGGTAAAAGATGCATTAGACAAATATTCTCCTGATATTATTGTTGTTAATGCTTGTGGTGCAACTATTTTAAATGGAGAACATATTATTATGAATATTGATGATGTAAAAGAAGTTCTTAAATATTCACCAAATTCAACTGTAATAGCGAGCCATATGGATACAGTTAGTCATCTTTCTGTAACTCGTGAGGATTTGAAAAATTTCGCAGAAAAATGTGACATTTCTAATTTATTAGTCCCAAAAGATGGGGAAATATTATTTTTCTAGACTAAATAATATTTTTACTATAAACAAAAAGAGGATTTTTAATCCTCTTTTTTATTTTTGTTTAGAAATATATTTGTTATTAACTATTAATGGATTTTTTATTGAATTGCATTTCATATAAATTTTTATATATTCCATTGTCAATTTTAATTAATTCATCATGAGATCCCAGTTCTACAAGCATTCCATCGTTAATAACTGCAATTCTGTCAGCATTTTTAATTGTAGATAATCTATGAGCAATAATAAATACAGTTCTATTTTTCATCAAATTATCCATAGCTTTTTGAACGATAGCTTCAGATTCATTATCAAGAGCGGATGTTGCTTCATCCAGAATAACTATCGGTGCATTTTTAAGCATTGCTCTTGCGATAGCTACACGTTGTCTTTGACCACCTGATAGAGTAAGTCCTCTTTCTCCCAGCATTGTATCCAGACCATCCGGTAATTCTTCCATTAAATCCTGTAAATGTGCAGAATTAATTGCATTTAAAAGTTCTTCTGAAGTTGCATTAGGATTGCCCATCAAGATGTTTTCTTTAATGGTTCCTGAATATAAAAAGTTATCTTGGAACACCATTGAAATGTTCTGTCTAAGGGATTTTAATGAATAATTTCTTATATCAATGCCGTCAATTTTTAATGCTCCTGATTTTATATCATAAAATCTTGGAATTAAATTTACAAGTGTAGATTTGCCTCCTCCAGAGTTTCCAACAATTGCTAATGTTTGATTTTTTGGGATTGTTAAATTGAGATTTTTTAATACAGGAACATTAGGTACGTATTCAAATAAAACATCTTCAAAGGTAATATTATTTTTCAAGCTGTCTAATTCAATTGGATTTTCTTTATCCTTAATAGCGGGTTCTAAATCAAATAATTCGAATACACGTCCCATTGCAACAAAAATATTTTGTATACCTGTCATTGTGTTTCCAAGAGTTTTAACTGGTTTGTATAGCAGCAACAAAGATGTTACAAACGATGCAAATGCTCCTGCTGTCATATGTCCGATGTTAATAAGATAAGTTCCGTATCCTAGTACGATTGCAATACCTATTGATGCAATCAAGTACATTAGAGGACTCATCCAAGCTGTTCGTTTTGTTAAAGACATATTTAATTTAAATGATTTCCAAGTTTGTTGTATAAAGTAGTTTTCTTGTCTGTCTTGCAATTCATATGCAGCCATTACTTTATTTCCTGAATAAGTTTCGTTAATATTAGTAGTGATATTACCACCGATTACCATATTTTTATTAGATGTTTCTTTTATTCTTTTTCTGATAAGTGCTACAGGAATAAATGCAACACATAGAACTAAAACGCCAATAAAAGCAAGTTTCCAAGAGCTGTATATCATAACAGCAATAAGTCCTAATGCTCCAAAAAGACTTGTTGTAATTGTTTTAATTTGGTCTACAATACCTGCAGAAGCAGTTTGAGGATCACTCATGTATCTTGAAATAACTATTCCTGATGGATTATCATCAAAAAACTGCGGGTGCATATGAATAAGTCTGTGGAATAAATCAAATTTCACGTCATTTGTAATTCTTTGTGATGTCCAAGCAGAAATGTAATCATTAATATATCTTAGTACGCCTTGAATAATCGCAAATAATATAACACCTAATGGAATTAAAAATGCCATTATAAAACTACTGATGCTATAATGATGATTTAATAATGTAAATTCAAAAACTTTTCCTCCTATTACATAGTCCATATATGGTTTTAAGGCAAAAGCTGTAATACCGTCTAATAATCCAAGAGGGATTGCGATAAGAAAACCTATACATATTCTTGGAATATAAGGTTTAATATATGGAAAAATTCTTGATAATAACCAAGTATATTTGAAGGAATTATTTGCAGAAGTAGCTGATAATTTATATTTATTAGAATTACGATATTCTTTTATACTGTTATAAATAGGAGTTTGTTCTGCATATTTCCACCATAGATTTAAATAACTGTTTTTGCAGGCTTTTTCATCAATTGGTTTTGGCCCTATAAAAGTTATAATTGATGGTGTTTCAAGATGTAATAAAAAGTTTTTGTAAGCAATTTTTGATTCATTGCTACAGTCTAGTTTTACATCTTTTGAATACCAGTTTTCGCAATAGTTATATTTTAATGGTAATAATTTGCAATCATCAACAAGAAGATTAAAACAATCCATATCATATAAGGTTAAATCTTCGATATTTTTTGGAACAAATGATTTGTTTATAAATTTTTCAAAATATTTTTTTTCTCTCCATTTTTTAGCATTAATTAAAATAATATTACTATTAAATATAGGTTGTTTTAATTTAATATCACAAGAATGATGTAATACATATTCACAAGCCGCACAAGAATATTCCTGTAAATCAGTATTATATAGTGTATCCAGATTTTCATTTAGTATTGAGCAGAAATTTAAATATAAAAATTTATCTTCATTAATTTTTTCTGCTAATTCGTAAATATAAGAAAAATGATAAGTAACAATTTGAGGTCTTAAGTAATTATATCTCTTTTTGTTTATTTGTATTATGTTTATATTTTTACAATTTTCATTTTTACGAAGTATATCAAATACATCTAAAATTTTTGAATCAATATTAATATCGCTTGTTGCTATATAAAATTCTATTTGCGAGTCTTTATTATTTACTAAAACGCTATACATTGATACTATAAGCATTTCAGTTTCTTTGATATCTTGAAAAGTATATACAATATTAATTTTATTTTCCATCTTCAATATTTCTTTCTATCAATTCGGTTATCGTAAAACATTTTTTTGTATAGTTAGAAGCTATTTCTTTTATTCTTTTTCTTTCACTTCTTCTTTTTTCATTATCATTCAATAGGTCTAAACAATTTTTTATTATATCATTAATATCATTTTCATTTTCTAAAAAGCAAGAATAAACTTTTTGATTATCCCCATAAAAGTCACTAGCAAGACTTTCTGTTTTGTGTGAGTTAGATGTAGTAAATATGCAAGATGTTCCATTTATTAAAGCCATAATAGAAGGATGCCATCTACCACTAATAAAAAGTTCTGCATGTCCTAGAATACTGAGCATGTCTAATAAATTTATATTTACCGGAATAATTGGGCAATTTGTTTTTTCTGCAATTTTATTAAGAAAAGATTTGCCGGGAGCTCCTGTTTCCACAAGATAAATTTTAATTTGTGGTTTTATTTCTTGAAGTTTATTAATTAAATACACATATTTATCAACATAATTTAAATAATTTGTTTCTACTAATAATGAGCTGTCTGAAATACAGATATATGGTTGTGTAAAATCAAATCGTCCAAAATTGTCATAATCATCAGGATATGGGATTATACTATCCCCTATTTTTGGAATTGATAGTCCATCATTAAAATATTTTTGCCAATAAAACAATGCATCAGGAACATAATATACATTTTCTGATAGATATTTTTGTGCGAAATCAAAACTTTTTTGTGACCTAACAGCAAAAATATCAACATATCTTAAACCGTTTTGAACGTCATTTAATAAATTTTCATCTTGTATTTTCCCTTCGCAATCGGCTGATGCTTCACAATTTATTAAGTAAGTTTTAGTTTTATATCTTTTAGCGATTTTAATAATTGCAAGAAAAAATCGCATAATATTACCATATTTGTTAAAAATAAAACTACCTTCTCCATTTATTATTAAACAATGGGATTTTATAATATTTGTAATAAGCTCTTGAAGTTTTTCACTGTTAGAATTTAATATATCTCGTTCCAGACAGTCTATTGATTGATTTAAATTAAGATTTTCAATCACATCAATATCAAATTTATATTTGATGTTAATCCCTATTTTTTCCAACATTTGGAACATAGCTATTTGAGTTGATCTTGCTCCGATATTTTGGCGTTTTTCACGATATAAAACAGTAGCACTTCTTGGAATATTAATTTTTTTTATTAATAAAT
>CAJMDF010000012.1 GCA_905212085.1 uncultured Clostridium sp. | reverse complement strand
GATATTTTAATAAAAATTGGTAAAAATTAAGCTTAAAAAATTCTCTAAATAAAATCACATATCAAAAACCGCCCAGAATGGGGCGGTTTTTCAAACTTATATCTTCACTAATTTCTAATCTTTATACTAAAAAACGGATAGCTTAGTCCATAGAGCAAAAGTCTCTGAATATTTTCACTGATAATACCAAATTTACAGTGTATTTTTATTAAATTACAGGGAAATTTGAGAAATATTGCAACTGTATAACAGCTATATTAAGCTTTTTTAGTTACATTCCCTAAATATACTAACAGTGAATAAACAGCGTATGTATTCAATTTAACTATTTGCAAAAAAATCTGCTTCTTTAAGAATACAAATATTACATCCCTTACTATTATATTCCATTGCTTTTCGAACTTTTGTCCCGTAGGTCCCATGGGCATAGGCCTGACTTTCATAATCGCCGATAATTAAAATATCAGTTGATTTTTTTAATCCAGAATCAATAATTCCACCATTTTCTGTAATTATTTTTTCTACATCTCCCTTTTGACCATGTGAAAAATTCCCGCTCAAACAAACGTGTTTATTCTTAACTCCGGAAATTTGTTCTTTTAATGATTCTACAGGAGATAATATAGAGTTAATTATTTCTATTAATGAATTTGATTCTTTTTCGGTAATTATACCGTCCTCTAAAACTGTTTCAAATATGTCAGAAATATGATTATACGGATAGTATTCACTCAAATGGATATTATTATATAACCACTTCATAAGATTTTCGCCTTCTTCCGTGGAAATTTTATTATCTACAATAATTCCTTTTAAGATTCCTCTTAGTTCCTGTAATGAATTTGTAATCGGCGAGCCCAAGATTGTTTCATAATATTTTCTTACAACCGATTTTAACTCGTTAGCTTCATCTAATGTAATTACGTTATCTTCAAGAATTTTATTTAGAGTATAAAATATCGGAGCAAGTTCTTCTTTTGCTTCAAAAGCATTATTATCTGTTTTCCACTGTTTTATAAAAGCTTCTTCTTCAGGCTTAATTTTACAATCCAGCATTATACCTTGAATAACCCCGTAGAATTCACTCATGGATCTTCGTAAAACAGGATCCGCAACATAGTTTACAAATTCTTTTGCCACAATCGGTGAAAATTTTCTTATGTACTTATTTATATCTATCTCATAATTTTCAATCAGATATTTAAATAAATCAGATGTGGCACAGGCATCATCAAATGCATCATGGGATCTGTCCATATCAATTTCCAAGCATTCACACACACTTTCAAGAGTAAAATCTTTGACTGCATAATAAGGGATATTGTCAGTTGCCATTCGCATTACATCAATATAGTATAAATCCGGTAATTTAATATTGTATCTTGCACAAGATTTTGACAATGCCGTTAAATCAGAAACGAAAACATTATAACCGACAATAACAGCATCCGCAAAATATTTTTCAATATCTTTCCATACTTCAGGGAAATTTGGTTCAGTTTCAACTTGTTTTTCGGTAATTCCATGAACTTTTATACACCAGTCCTGAAAGCCGTCCTCCGGATTTATAAAAATATTTTTCTCTGGGAAAACAGGGTCTCCTGAGGGGTAATATTCGCTCAATAATCCCAGCTGGCAGATGGATTTGTTTTTTGCATTTGCATATTCTACGTCAAAGTATAAAACCTTTTTCATATTTACTCCTATTAAATTGCTTCTGCACTTGCGACTAAATTTTTTCCTGTATCAATACTATTTATGTGATTTATCAGTTTATCGAGTTGTTTTTGCGGATTTTTGAACCAATCAGTCGACCATATTCTATAAATTTTCCAACCTAAACTTTCCAAAACTTCCTGTCTAAGTCTATCTCTATCCCTTGCAGTAGCACAAGAATGATACGCAGCTCCGTCACATTCAATTCCTAATAAAAAGTGTCCAGGATTATCCTTGTCTCTTATAGCTAAGTCAATTTTGTATCCAGAACAACCAACCTGTGATTTAACGGAATAGCCTTTTTCTCTTAATGCATTACATACAGATTCTTCAAAAGGAGAATCAAAACTATCATCCGCACTGCTTGTAATACTTTGTTTTAATGCAATTTCTCCCCGTTCTGCAAAATCTAAATACCATTGAAGAAGCTGTACTCCTCTTTTATTTGTCTTATCCATGTTAAAATCAGATGCTTTAATTCCGCTGAAAACTTCTACCATATTTCTAGCACGGGTAATAAGCACATTTAAACGTCTTTCTCCACCATCTTTATTAATTGGACCAAAATTCATTGGAAGAGTGCCGTTTTGATTTTTAAAATACCCAACGCTAATCATAATAACGTCTCTTTCATCTCCCTGAATAGATTCTAAGTTTTTTACAAAGAAGTATTCAGATTTGTTATCACTGAAAAAGTCTTCACAACTCGGATCTTGTTCTCTTAATTTTTCAATTTCGGCTTCAATAAGGCCTTTTTGTTTAATATTCAATGTTGCCACACCCAAGGATAAATCAGGATGTTTTTTAGCATGTTGCATAACAGCTTTAGCAACAATCTGAGCTTCTTCTAAACGCTTATTTTCTTTTGTCGTATCCGTTGGTTCGTGATAGAAGAATTTTATTCCTAAAGTTTCACTATCTTCAATACAGCTTGGAAAAGTATATAATTCCTGATATAAATGTTTGTTTGAAAATGCAATTAAATACTCGTGTTTGCTTCTATAGTGCCATTTAAGCATACATTGAGGAAAACCTGACGTTGTACATTCATCTAAAATACTATCCAAGTCAACTCTTTCAGACTCAATGTTATTGTCTGTATCTTCATCTTCATCTTCAACCTCCTCATCATCACTGTCGACTACTGTTTTAAAGAAGGATGTTGGAGGCAATTGTTTTGTATCACCTGCAACAACAAGCTTTTCGCCTCTTATGATTGAACCGATACAATCTTCTGTTGTTAATTGACTTGCTTCATCAAATATTACAACATCAAATTTAAAAACTTCAGGGTCAAGTAATTGTGCAACAGTTGAGGGACTCATCATCAGACATGGTTTTAATGCTAAAAATAAATGTGGTATGCTTTTTACCATTTGTCTTAAAGATTTTCTGAATCTTTGAAGTTTACCAAATCGTTTTAATTCGTTGGTTTCTTTATTGAATTCTTCTTTTGCAAGCATAGCATTAGATACAAGTTTTGATATTAATCGCACCTTTGCAGATTCTACTTGATTTTTATCAAGATATTTAAATTCTTTCACAAGATTATCCTGATCCAAAGAATTAAAAACTTTTAAACTTGGTATATTTTTGAATACATAACCGTTTAGCCATATTCTTAAGAATTGCGTTTCAAAAGCTTTATCATATTCTTCTATCGGAATGTTGAATTCTATACATTTATTGAAAAATTCTACAAGATCTGCATCAATTATCTTATCATAGATGTTTAGATATTTAAACCATAAAGTTAAATCTTCCGAAGAACCTAAAATAGCGGATATTTTTTCTTTTAATTTTAGGAATGCAACTTCCTCATAGTTATGTGAAAAAGCTTTCGTGCAATCCAATTTTGTAAGTTTGCTTATTGCATCGAAATTTATTTTTAAATCACTGCTGAAATTTGTAATTTTTTGAAGAAGATTTTGAATTTTGTCATAATTTATTCCTTCAGAATTTAATTTAGTAAGAATATCTTCATTGAAATACTTTCCAGATTCTATAAGTTCTTTAAATTTTAATAAATATTGACTCTTGTTTTTAATATTGTTTTCATTCGGATTGTTCTTATCCCAAACATTATCGTATAAATCAGTTGCAACAGTATCGCATTCTTCCAGTTTTTCTATCCAGTTTTTCAGTTCTTTAATATTATTTAAATCGTTAACCAATTCATCAAGATTTGGTTTATAATTATTCGTATAATATGTTTTTATAAATTTACAATCTCTATAAAATTTAAATGAAATTCTTGAGAAAAATTTGTCCCTGTATATTGAAAATTTTTGTATCAAATTTTCAATGTCTTCATTTAAAATCCCTAAATTATATTTGTCTCTGATTCTGTTTTTATAAATATTAAATTGTTTAACAGTATTGCAAATTAGCTTAATATCATTAGCCATTTTTGTATTATTTTCAGCAATATTATCAAGTGCGGAATTCGGTATTTGTAAAACTATATTGGCAATAGCAATCAAATTTTGAATTTGTGAAATTTTAACAATATTTTTTGTTAAAAGATACTCTTGTAACTCTCTGATATTTTTAGTTAAATTATCAAGGGTATCTAAAAAACTTTTTAAATGTTTTTTTAGTTGAATTTTTTCTTCAAATTCAATATCACGAATTTCACATCCATACCAAGGGAAAAGTTGTGGATTTCCCAACCTTTGTAAAATTTCTTTTATATCTTTAAACAAGTTTTTACAGTAGGAAAATTTTTCTAAATTCCAATTATTATAATCAGTAAAAATATATTCAAAATCGGGGATTGAAGAATTATGTAAAACTGTTCCAATTGCATCAAAAGGTTTATAATTTAATACTCCAACCGGAGTATGTAATTCATTAGTATATGTTTTCAATGATTTTATATCAGATGCTAATTTAGATAATGATCCTTCATCGTAATCTCCAGTATAGTTATATTCAAGTGTATTTATTAATTCATCAATAACTCTTTTTCTGTTTGTCTTATTACTGTGCAATTCAAGACAAAACGGTGCAAGACCATTTTTATCTAACCTGCTTTTTACAACATCTAAAGCTGCAATTTTTTGACTTACAAATAAAACCCTTTTATTTTGGGATAATAATTCTGCAATAATATTGGCAATAGTTTGACTTTTTCCTGTCCCTGGAGGTCCTTCAATTACAAGATTATTCCCTTGCTTTACTACTTGAATTGCCTGCTGCTGTGAAGAATCCGCATCTAAAATTTGGTAAGTATTTTGAGGTTTTACTCTTTCATCTAATTCTGCTAACGGACATATAGCATCCGTTGAAACCTGTTTTTCCTCATTCAAACCACAGATGGTTTTTACTAAATCGTTACTCTTAATTAAAGATTGATAGGTGTCAATATCTTTATACATCACAAATTTTGCAAAAGAAAAAAGCCCTATATATATATTATTTAGAAGTTTCCATCTTGATTGTTGTTTTATTTTTTCTTGTACTTTCGAGAAAATCTCAATAGGATTTATCCCGTCTTCATCAAAATGGATATCTTCAAGATTAATTCCAAAATCACGCTTTAACTTTAAGGTTAAAGCCGGATTTAAGATGATGGAATCTTCATTATATTTAATTGTATAAGGCTGTCCAATACTTTTTCTTTTTATCTCGATTGGAATAAGTATCAAAGGGGCTTCAAGTTTTTCATCGGAATTATCAGCTTCATACCAGATTATACTACCTAAAGCTAAAAACAATACATTGTAACCCAAATCATCATTTGTTGATTTTGCAGTTGTACTAATCTTACCAAGTGCTTTATTCAAATCTGTTTGAGAGAGTTTTGTTTGTAAATATTTATCAAGATGCTTCTTTTCAAGGTTATCAATTTCATACTCTTTAAACTCTTGTATCTTAAATTCAATTCCCTCATTAAGTTCTTCTAATGATTCCTTTTCTTCTTCCGGGATTTCAGAATCATTAACTTTAACTGGTAAAAATTCCATTGTTTGCAGATTTTGGACCAAAGCCCGATATACTTCTGGAGGTTGTTCATCAATAATACGAATAGTAGAAAATTTGGGAAATTTAAAACTTAGAAGCCTGTTACGTTTAGATAAATCAATTAATTTTTCTTTCCACTTGTATATACGTCTATCAAGACTTTTTTCTTGTTTTTGTTCAAGTTCAGCTTTATGAGAATTGTTTTTCGCAAGTTTTTCAGAATATTCTATTTTAACCCCACAATATTCACAAAATTTTGAATCATTAGTTATATCTTTTCCACAATTATTACATTTCATATATTTTCCCTTATTTTTTCCATAATAATATTTTAATTATAACAAAAACTCTATTTTTAAGTTTATCTATTTAGTTTTATTAATATTTATTATCCATTCGGCTATTTGATAATATTTGTGTTAATGACTTGAAGTCTCTGTCCGGAAGTGACATGTATGTTGGTTATAATGTTCATTGAAAGGATATGAAAATGGGCTTATTCTTTGATGAAGACTGGATCGCAGATTGGCAAGATAAACAAAATGCATGCAAAGGGTATTACTTATTTACGGCTTTTGAAAAGTTTAAGCTTTGCTATTATTTAGTATATTTGTTGGATTTTGTTGAACTGTGTAATAACGGATTTAGAGATCAATATTATGAAAATTTAATATCGGTTTTGAAACTTGATAAAAATAAATGCCCAAAATTAGGGAAATTCCCTAGCAAAGATGAACGATATGAATACGAATTGAAATTCAAAAAAGAATTGAGATTAATTTTAAAAGAATGTTGTGTAAAATACGCAAAGCAGGCTCAGAAAAGAAAAACGCCTCTGGAAAATAAACTGGAAATAATAAGTAATTTATATCTGTTAGATGATGTTGAAAAAGGGTACCTGACGTATTACGTTCTAAAAGAAGTCAATTCGCTAATAGGTAGAATAAATGGATTTTATGATATTACTTTTCATGATTTTGAAACATTCGGAACACAGTGCTTAAGGCTAAAAAGTTGGGTTATACCACAATACCGCAAAAAACTATTAGGTAAAGGAATCTTTATAAAGCGTGGGATAAATGATGATAAAATTTACTTAAATCAAAAAATAATCCAAGTTTTTTCTGATCCTGATATTAAAACAGAAACTCAAATAAAAAACATTTTACTGGGCAAAAACCAAAAGTCTGAACTTAATTGGAAAGATTTTGACCATTTGACAAAAGAGCGGGATATTGCTTTGAATATTCTGACATCAGCTATTCAAAATCACTCAAAAGGCATAAATATTTTGCTTTACGGCTCTGTCGGAACAGGTAAAACTCAGTTTGCAAAACTTATAGCAAACAAAGCAAAATGCGATATGTATTCAGTTGCCGTAGAATTTATGGACAAAGAAGCTTCCCGAAAAGACCGCTTGAGCGATTTATCCTCAAAACAAACAATTCTTTCAAAATCTTTGAACTCCTGCCTGCTTTTTGATGAAGCCGAAGATGTTATGAACAGAGGTTTTACGGAATTTGGCAGTGCATCAAAGGCTTACTTGAACACTTTAATTGAAGAAACACCTATTCCGATTTTCTGGACGACAAATAATATTTATGATGTTGATCCGGCGTTTTTGCGTAGAATGACTTATACTGTCGAGTTTGAAAAATTGACAGATGACATCCGCCTGAATATTTGGAAACGGGTTATTCGCAAAAACAAATTTAAAATAGATAACAAAAAACTTGTGGAATTAAACAAAAATTACGAAATCCCGCCGTCATTGATTACGAATGCAGTTAAAACAACAAAACTTATTAACGGTAATCAAGATGATTTTGAGGTTTTTGTTGAAAATGTTGCAAAAGTTGTGACTAAAAAGAAAAATGTCAAAAAGAAGAAAGAGTTTGAAATGAAAGAATATAATGACAATTTGGTAAATACGGATTTGGATATAAAGGATTTGACCGCAAAAATAAAATCTTGCGGAAAAGTAAACTTTTCACTTTGCCTTTATGGAGAACCCGGGACCGGGAAAAGTTTATATGCAAGGTATTTAGCTAAAGAACTAGGGGTTGAGGTAATAATTAAGCGTGCAAGTGATTTAATGTCCAAATATGTTGGCGAGACAGAACAAAATATTGCAGATGCATTTGCTCAAGCCAAATCGAAAAAAGCAATGTTGATTTTCGATGAGGCAGATTCATTCCTGCAAAATCGCAATAACGCTGTAAGAAACTGGGAAGTTTCACAGGTTAATGAGATGCTGACGTGGATGGAATCTCACGAATATCCGTTTGTTTGTACGACAAATTTGCTTGACACGCTTGATGAAGCAAGCTTGAGGCGGTTTACGTTCAAAATTAAATTTGATTTTATGACAAAAGAACAGGTGAACACTGCATTTGAACACTTTTTCGGGATTAAAAATGCAGATATAAATATAAAAGGCCTAACTGCCGGCGATTTCGCTACAGTAAAAAAGAAAGCTGACTTCTTATGTATAACTGATTTAGATGAACTTTCCAAGATGCTTGAAGATGAAGTTAAAATTAAAAAATCAAAAGAACTACAGAATGTTGTAGGATTTTAATTATTTACGCAAAAGATAATGTGTAGCTCTACCTTTACCCACTTTTTTCATTATTTTTTTAGCAATAAGATCATTAATGTCTAGCGAAGCAGTATCTTGAGAACAATTACACATTTTCGCCCACTTTGTTGTTGTAAGATTGCCTTCAAAATTATCCATAAACCGATTTAGAACTTTAATTTGTCTTTCGTTAAAAACTAAATTTGAATTTTTCTGCCAGAATTCTGCTTTTTGCAAAACTTTATCGGTAATTTCTCCGCTTGATTGAATAGCAATAAGAAGATTTTCCAAAAACCATAAAAGCCAATTTGTTATATCCATTGAACCTTTTTGAGTTTTTTCCAAAACTTCATAATAGCTTTTTCTGTTTTTCTGGATTTGCGAAGACATCGAATAAAAACGGAATTTGCTGTCATCACTTCTTGCAAGAATCATATCCGTTAAGGCTCTTGCAATTCTCCCATTACCGTCATCAAACGGGTGCAAAATTACAAACCAGAGATGCACAATGCCGGCTTTTATCAAAGAATCATATTCATTGTCTGTATTTATATAATTTAAGAATTCATTCATTTCTTTTTCTAAAATTAAAGCAGATGGAGCTTCGTAATGGATTTTTTCTTTTCCCGCATAACCTGAAATAACCTGCATTGGTCCAAGTTCATCATTCCTGTAATTTCCTACATTGATTTTGTACATTCCGCTGAAACCTGTCGGGAAAAGTGCAGCGTGCCAGCCTATAAGTCTTTCTTTTGTCATATTGGATGAATAATTTTGAGTTGCATCAAGCATCATTTCGACAACGCCCTCAATATCTCTTGAAACAGGTGTTTCGCCGCCAATGTCTATACCGAGTCGTCTTGCAATAGATGAGCGAACCAAATGTTTATCTAAAATTTGTCCTTCAATTTCAGATGATTTAATAATATTTTCTGTCAAAACCTGTAATAGAGCGTTGTTCTTGACATCAAAACCTAGAGAATCCATTTTCCCAAGTAAATACCCTTGTGATTTTTTGATTTCTAACAATAAATTCTGAATTTTTTCTCCGTACCATCTAAAGCTGTGCCAGTCTGTATTTTGATATATATATTTCATGCTTTCTCCGAATATTATACGGATATTATACCACATTTTCTCCGAATTATGCAAGTTTATCTAAAAATATTATTTATTAAATTTATAGATTGATTGTATCTTTGTTAACTTAAGCTGTTCAATTCCTCCTATGGAATTAACAGACGGAGAGGATAGATGTCTCTGAAAATTCTCATCCGTTATTTGATACAAGGTTTTATTTTTATTTAATTCTGAACATAGTTTTTCTATTATTGAATCTATATATGGTATATTTTGGGGTAATTTTCCCCAACACAATACAACTTTTTCTGGTAAATCATCAAAATTTATTTCACACTTATAGTTCTTCAAATATTCTTTTGTATAATATTTGCAAACAAAATCTGCTCCGGAAATTCTTATGGGAAATAAGTTTAAAACAATAATTTTATTATATCCTTCTTTATTTGCAAATTTGATAGCATTTCTAGCGGTGTCATCGCTGTTTTTTTGATTTGCAAAACTTGGGTTAAACATGATTAAACCCAAAGCTTTTTCAGAATTTTTAGATTCAGAGTGCCAACTTGCAATTAATTTTGTTCGATTTTTATAGCAAATGCCATCGACTTTAACTTTTTCTTCAAAATGAATTTTTTTACCCTTATTATCATAAAATTTTTGAATTTGTTTCAATTCTTTTTTATTAAAGGTGTTACTAAAAGAAGCATTTACTTTGACATCTAACAATTTATTCTTATCAATTTTTATTTTCCAGGAATACATTACGTTCCTTTCTTTTCTTATTTTTATCTTAACTCCGTACTCTGTCCAATTCGGACACAGTTTAAAATTTGCAGTTATTCAATTAATCGCTCTTGTTGCAAGATGTTTCAAGGCTTATGACACAAAAAGTATCAAACTCCTATTAAGTTGTATGGTACAAGTTTTGTAACTTCTTCTATTTTTCCAAGACCATTCCAAATCTGGGAATTTGCATGATGAATGTAAGTATTTGCTTTTTGTGCATCAACGCCAATTATGAAAACATTATTTTTATTTTTTAATATATTATTTATTTCATCGATTATTTCTTTGTAGTCTTTTTCTTTTCCATGTCCCCAAGCAAGGACAACATCAATATTTTTATTATCGACTATATTTTCTAAATAATCTAAAATAAATTTTTCATTGATATCATTACTAGCATACAATTCAATCTTTTTATATCCGCTTGGTTTTCTTAGGGAAAAAAGGTTTAAAATTTCAATATAATCATAATTTTTTGCTAAATTTATACAGTTAGTAATGGAATCATCAAAATCTTCAGGTGTTGCATGGCTTGGATTAAACATAATATAAACAATGCCTTTATGTGTTAATTTATTATTCTTGTTCTTATAATATGAATAATACCTATGTTTAAATGGTATTTTTTCAAATTTCTTCTCATATTTTTTAAATTTTAAATATTCATTTTTCGTATATTGTTCATTAGTACCAGAAAAAAGCATCCAATTATTTTCATCACCTTGGATAGCATAATCTTTTGTTATTAAATCTCTAAAATGTTTTTTGTTTAATTCAATAATTTCCGTTAACATTTTATGATCTTCCATATTCTAATTCCCTTTCAAATTTTATCTTAACTCCGCACTCTGTCCAATTCAGACGCAGTTTAAAACTTTGTTGTATTCTATTCATCGCTCTTGTAGCATACGTTTTCAAGTCCAATGATACAAAAAGTATCATTACTGGTTTTTTATTTATACTGAAAATTTTATAAAAAATTCAGAATAACTAAATTATAATTTATTTTATACTGATTTACATCATTTGAAATCAGTATAAAATTATGTAGTTTTAGAAGCTTTATTTGTACCATTAATTTAATTCAAGTTACAAATAAGGTGGGAATATGGATAAGAAAAAGCTTCTGGGCCGAAGGATTAAAGAACTAATTAAGCAAAAAAATATTAGTCAGGAAAAACTAGCAGAACTTGTTGGTATTGAGCCGACCGCCTTAAGTAATATAGTCACAGGTAGGAATTATCCGTTAATGTCGACCTTAGAAAAGATTTTACAAGTTTTGGGTGTTAACTTTTCCGACGTCTTTAATTTTGAACATCAGAATGATAATGAAAATTTACAAGCAGAGATTGAACAAATATTGAATAATAATCCCGAACGAATGAAAGATTTTTATAAAATAGCAAAAGCTTTGGTAGAGTAGGACACAATTCTTTTCAATGACTTGAAAAAGCTTTTAAAAAGAGTGTTAATTGAGTACGTCCGAATAAGACGTACTTATATTTTATACTATTTCTGAAAGGAAATTTTAATATGAAATATTTAATCAGAGCAAACAACGTAGTCTTCAGCGGTAATATGCAGATGATTATGAAGTACATTTCTGATTTCTACAAATCAGAAACAAAAGAATGGACAGGAAAATCAGGTGAATGGAATGATTTAGGGAAATTCAAAACGTTCATTGAATCAATGGGATATTCAATCAAAGACAAAATCCCTTCAAATTGCCGTTGTGAAGGCACAGCTGTTACAAATGAAGAATTTAGAAAAATCTGGGGAGAATGTAATTTTAAGATTAAAGCTGTTGCCGAAAGATTACACACAGACGAAAGAACTGTTGCACAAATAGTTAGAAAAATGAAATTGAGGAAATAATTATGTACGAAATCAAAGGAAAATATATATCAGCAAAAATTTTTACAGAAAGTGAAGATACAGATGTAACAGAACAAACGCTTGCTGTTTGTAATCATCCTATATTTAAGGATTGTCAAATTAGGATTATGCCGGATTGTCATAAAGGCAAAGGCTGCACTATTGGTTTTACTGCTGAGATGCCGAAAAATGGCGAAATTATTCCAAATATTATAGGAGTAGATCAATTTTGCGGTATGCATGTTATAAAATTGAGCGATAACGATATTACAAACGATTATGAAAAACTGGATAAAGTTATTCGCAGAAATATTCCTTTTGGCAGAGATGGCAGAAGAAGATTTAGTGAACTTGTACCGGAAGAATTTATTGAAAAAACAAAAAAGATTTGTAAAGACATTCTGAAAGATAATTTTGTAAACCATGTTAATAAAATCGGTTCGTTAGGCGGCGGAAATCATTTTATTTCTTTAGAAAAAGGTTCAACCGGAACATATTTGATAATTCATAGCGGCTCAAGAAATATTGGCTTAAAACTGGCAATTCATTATCAAGATTTGGCAATCACGAAAAATTGTTACGGGGAGGGTGAACTAAAACAGCTTTCATTTTTAACGGATAAAGATGCACAGGATTATTTGGCTTGTGCTGAATATTGCCGGGAATATGCAAAATTAAACCGTAAAATTATGGCACATGATATTATGGTCGGAATGCGTTGGAAAGCAGAAGATGAATTTGAAACTGTTCATAATTACATTGGAGAGGATAGAATTATTAGAAAAGGTGCAATCTCTTGTTATAAAGGGGAAAAAGTACTGATTCCGCTAAATATGGCAGAGGGTTCTTTGATTTGCATTGGTAAAGGAAATCCGGATTGGAATAATTCTGCTCCGCATGGTGCAGGCAGGGCTTTATCAAGAATGCAGGCAAAAGACCAATTGACCATGCAGGAATATAAAAAACAAATGTCAGGGATTTTTTCAAGCTGTATTTCAACGGCAACACTTGATGAAGCCCCGATGGCATATAAAAACAGTACAGAAATTATAAAAGCGATTGAACCTGCTGCTGAAATAATTGATCATTTAAAACCTCTGTATAACTTTAAAGCTAAAGAATAAGTATGACCGTACTTGACGTATATTTATGTTAGAATGTTTCTAAAAGGAGTTTCTGTATGGAAGATAAACCTAGATATTCAAGAGTTTCGGATATTATTGATCTAATAATTTTCATGCTTTCAAAATTAAATGGAGTTTCCTTGAAGGATATTCAGGAACGTTTTGGAGTTTCCAGACGTACGGCGGAAAGAATGAGAGATAGTGTTTTATCCATATTACCGCAGGTTGATGAAATAGCAACAGATGAACGCTGCAAACGCTGGGGATTTACAAATTATTCTTTGAATGAACTTGTCTCGTTTTCAAATGAAGATATTGCGTTTTTAGAAAATTTAAAACCTGCTTGCGATAAAATGTCACAAACCGAGCTTGATGAAATTTTGACAAAAGTTAAGGCTCTTAAATACAAACATACAAAAATGGATGAAGCACAGGTAGAGTTACTGCTTCAGTCAGAAGGTTATGCGGTTCGTCAGTCACAGAATTATAAAGTTGATTTGAATGTTGTATCTGTAATACGTCAGGCGATTAAAGAAAACAGAAAAATCCAGGCTGAATACAAAGATAAAGTCAGGATTTTAGAGCCTCTTGGCTTAATTTACGGGGAAAAAGTTCATCTGATTGCACGAGAAGAAGTCAAAGGGCAGGACGAATACAACTATGTTTTACATAAACTTAAAAACGTTGAAATTCTGGCTGAGAAGTTTGATCCGAAAGGTTTTGATTTACAGGAATTTTCTAAAAAATCATTCGGCGTTTATTTTGGAGAGATTTATGATGTTAAACTAAAATTCATTCCCGAGGCTGCTGAAGATGTTTTGAACTATAACTTCCACCCGACGCAAAAAATGAAGCAGCAGGCTGACGGCAGCGTGATTGTAACTTTTAAAGCGAGCGGCGATAAACACATTATGTGGAACCTTTTCAAATGGGGCTATGCAGTCGAAATTCTTGCTCCGAAAGTGTTGAAAAAGAAATATAAAGAGTATATTGACGAAGTAGTTAAGAGGTTGTAAATGAAACTAGAAACCAAATTAAAATTAATAAAAGTGCTAGATGACTTACGATGGAGTGAAGATAATTTAGAAGCATGGCAATTCGAAACAAGCTTTTTTTCTGATTCTGATTTGTTTAATATTTCCGATAAACCAACAGAGAAGCAAGCAGAAGCTATTCTCCTAACACATTATCTTACATATATTTGTGATAGACAAATGCCTTATCGTCACATTTTTAAAGCAGGAGGGTATGTAATATCTAGAATTGTCGAAGAATATTTGAATTTGGATATAAAAGAAAAAAATGATATTGATAAATTATTTGAAAGTCACTTTCATCCAGAAACTATGGAGCAGAAGCATAAACAAAATGATATTGATAAATCTAAATATAAGTATTATTTATATGTAGAAATTACAAAAAATGTAAGTAAAAAAAATAAAAAAATTTTTGAATATTTTAAGTTAAAAGATTTATTAAAAGATGAAAAATTGTACTTTACTTCTCGTTTTATGTTACAGGATATCTGTTGTATGTATAAAACATTTTTGGGGCTTTATGATATAAAATCTTCATTTAAACAATTTTTAAGAGATAATAGTAATGATGGTATCAATGGACTAGCTGAAAATTTGTATAATTTAACTTATAATTCAGTTTCTCAAATCTCGGGAAGCGACAATCTAATAGATATTAAATCTGTATTGAAACCATTAAAGGATAATTTAAATAATTTTAATAGTAAAAGATATAAATCTAAGAGGTTATGGTGTGTAATTCGGGATTTCTTTTATCATCCGGTTTTTAAGGATTGTTTTATAAAAATTATAGGTAAAGAAAAAATTTGAAGCTATGAGGCAAAACATTTCCGATATAGAACTGCCGGGAGATGTATGGAATAATAATCCAAAATTTATTGAATGTTTTTGGGATGAAGTGCTTAATAATTCATCAATTAACTCCTCAAAATTTTTAAGAGAAAAATATAATGAAAAAGAATCTGAGTTTTATAACAGTAATTGCTATCCTATTAATTTTGATATAACATTTAATTTTGTTCCCAAAATGTGTGCTGATGACAAGTGTGAACTTTGCCCATTATATAAAGATAGCAGTTGTGAACAATTTGAACAAACTTTTTGCCATAAATCAAAAAATAAATTATGTACATTTGTACTTTATTCTACAGGAGTAAAATATAAATGTCCTAATATTGAGCAGTGTAAAATTTTAAACGTAATAAAGGATAATTCATGAAATCAATAGTTAAACCAAATTCAAAACAACAGGAATGTATAGATAATATTGATGGTAAGTATCTTGTACTCGCCGGTCCCGGGACAGGCAAAACTTTTACAATGATTCAGCGTATAAAATCAATGATTGAACGAGGTATTTCGCCTGAAAAGATTTTGTGTCTGACTTTTTCTGATGCTGCAACTAATGAAGTTCGAACCAGACTTGAAAAGGAATTACAAAAATCCGATGTCGGAGTTAATGTTTACACATATCATGGATTTTGTAATGAAATTATTTCCGAAAACACAACAGACTTTGAACTTTCAGAAAATATCAGGGTTATATCTTCAGCAGTTTCTGTTTCATTGATGAAAGAATGTATAGACGAAATCAATTCAAAAGTTTACAGAACTAAACGCAATGATCCTTATTATTTTATTAAAGATATTAAAGACGGAATTAATGCTATCAAATCAAACAGGCTTACAAAAGAAAAATATTTTGCAAACCTTGAAAATAATCCGGATTGGAAACCGCAGTTGATTGCACTTAAAAATGAGTTAAGAGAAAAATCCGAAAAAGGTGAAAAAATTACGAAAAAATTGACCGGCGGGATTGAAAACCTTGAAACAAAAATTGAAAAAGCAGAAGAGTTGTGGAAGTTTTATGAACTTTATCAATCTAAAATGGAAGAACAGCATTATTTAGACTTCAGCGATATGATTAATCTTGTTTTGGATAAGTTTGAAGAAGATTTTGCTTTTTTATCCAAAATTACCAATAAGTATGAATACATTCTGGTTGACGAGTATCAGGATACAAATAAAAACCAAAATGAACTCATATTTCAACTTACAAAAGCCTTGGACACTGAAAATGTATTTGTTGTTGGTGATGATGACCAGATAATTTTCACATTTCAGGGAGCCAGACTTGATACTATTGAAAAATTTTTGGAAGAATTTCCTCAGACAAAAGTTATTTGCCTTAAAGAAAATATGCGTTCCACTCAGAGTATTCTTGATATTTCACGGAAAATTGCAGAACTTGACAGCAGACGCTTAGAAAATAATCCTAAGTTTGAAAAGTACAATATAGATAAATCTTTAATTGCAAAAAATGAAGATGTAATTATAAAAGATAAAAAAGTTCGTCTTTATAGATACGCTGACATTTTGCAGGAGTATCAGGAAATTGTTGAAGAAATAGTCCAACTTGTAAATTCTCCGGATTGTCCTGTTAACAAAAACGGAGAGAAGAATTTAGCGGAAATTGCAATTTTGACACGCGGGAATGCCGAGCTTGCAACTTTTGCAGAAATGCTTAAAGCCCGAAATATTCCATCAGAATTAAAAGAGGGTAAAAGCATATTTGAAATAAAATCTTCCACTGTCTTGATTTATTACATGCAAATGCTTGTAAATCCGGAACTTCATTCAGATAAATTCTTCAAACTTATGCTGTCAAGACCTTTTAATTTAAACGCAAAAGATTTAGAAATTTTATACGAGAGAAAATCCCATTGTAAAAGTTTGAATGATATTTTTGATTCTGTTTCTCTTGAGGATTTGAATGAACCTGAAAAATTTAAGAATTTTGTTGAAACTTTTAGATATTTGCAGAAGTACAAGACTAATGAAACCTTAAAAAATGTAATTCTTGAAATCGGCTCAAAGACAAGCATTATTGATTATTATATCAATTCTGAAGTAAATCGTGTGGAAAATATTGCAGGTTTGAAAAAGATTGTTGATGAAGCCGTTGATTTTTCAACTGTTTATAAAAAAATCAGCCTTGAAGATTTTGTAGAATATCTTGAAATGTGTTTGACAGATGATATTGCAATTAAAACAGATAAAGCACCGGTGACGGTGAATGCCGTTTAGCTTTCAACTTACCATTCTGCAAAAGGACGGGAATTTGAATATGTCTATATGCCGACATTAAAAAAGAAAGACTGGGAAAGCAGCAGCCGTTCACTAAAACCAATTATTCCGATTGAAGAATATAAGAGTGAAACTGAATTGAAAGAAATGAAAATATCTGATGCTATAAAATTAATGTATGTTGGTATGACAAGGGCAAAACATACATTAAGGCTTTCTTATCCAAAATCAATAAATGGTGTCGCACAAACTCCAACCTCATTTATTTCCGGCTTTGAAGATTTATTTGAAACTGAGCCCGAACCGTTTACGTTTAACGTTGATTCTTATTGGACGGAACAAACAAAAGCTTTAATAAAAAATGATTATGATTACGAAAAAGATTTCTGTTCGCTTGTTGATAAAAAGCTTGAAGGCAGGTCTTTTTCACCAAGTTCTATAAATACATATTTGAAATGTCCACGACAGTATCTATATAATTATATTCTGGACTTAAGTGCGAAAGACGGAAATCCCGACTCAGTTAGTTATGGTTCTGCTGTGCATTCCGCCTGTGAATTCGCTTTAAATTTTGCTATAAAAAACGGCTGTTATCCTACAAAAGAGGAATTTATAAATAGTTTCAAACAAGAATTAGATAATCAACCTATGTCAAGTTTGCAGCAGCGGAATATTCATGAAGAAAGAGGTGAAAAAGCCCTGTCTGAATATTACATCCAACTCTGCAACACTCCTGTAAAAAACTTATACGCAACGGAAAAAAAGATTGAACTAGAAATTGATGACGTGAAATTTAAAGGAATTATCGACAGAATTGATAAAAATGATGACGGAACTTTTACAATTTATGATTACAAAACCGGCAGTGCTAAAAATGAAAAATCAATTTGTGAAGGCGGCGACCACGAAGATTATTATAATCAAATTGGGTTATACAAATACTACTTTGAAAAACAAACCGGTAAAACTGTAAAAGAAACAACCTTTATCTTTCCGGACGAATTTACAGACAATTTTACACTAACACTTTCTGACGAAAAATGCTGTGAAATAGTGCAAAAATTTAAAACAGCAATTTCTGACATTAAATCATATAAATTTAACCCGACACCATCTGAAAAATTTTGCAAATGGTGTCAGTTTAAAGATTTTTGCCGGTTAAATTTTTTGTAAAACTAGAATAATTTATCAAGTACTAATCTTTTAAATCGAACATATTTTCTTGCTTGATATTCTTCCGATTTTACATAGTTTGCCATTGCATTAACTCGTTCAAGTGTTGAAGTTACAAAAGTTTTTTGCTTACGTTCAATAATTAATTGCGAAAATGCATCAACCTGATCATCATGTCGTCCGTACGGAAATGATACTATTTCAGCTCTAAAATCGTCTAACCAGGAAGCATTTCGTTTTAAAAAGATCTTTCCGTATTCCAATGGTTCGGATGCATAATTGGCTCTGATTTCTTTTGAATCTTTCGGGGTATATTTTATTGGATAAATCCCCCTTTGTGCAAGAGTCTGTAATAAAAATTCCGTACTTGTTGTAGCTTCAATAATCATATTTTTACATTGAAACATTTGTGACCGGCACATTATTTCTACAGGCAAGTTTGCAATATCAATTTTTTCTCTGTAAATATCTGTTATATAGATATTTCCTTCGTGTTCAACAGCTGTAATACATACGGTATAATCATTATTCCGTCCTGTTTTAAAAGCTATATCCCAACTTTGGAATACTGTTCCGCCAGACGGGACTTCATCAAAATACTTAAATTTATTAAAATCAAGAATGTTTCCTTTTTCCGGAATCGGTTCTTGCATATACTGTGCGTAAAAATTATAATTACTCATTGTCTTTTGAAGTTTTAATATTTCTTCAAGTGGTTCTATCTCCGGACATAAGACCTCTCCGGCGTTTATGGTAATTTCTTTTCCGTTAGATAAAGTGTAAGTTTTATCTGAATTAGCTATGGCAGGTAATGACAGAACTTCCCAACCATTTTGTTTGAGTAAATGTGCTGTTAAATCATCAATGTGTAAACGTTGCATTACAAGAATAATTACACCATCGTTTTTGTTATCAAGTCTGGAAGATAATGTATTATCGTACCAATCGTTTACGCTTTCACGTATTGTTTGAGAAAGTGCTTCGTCAGCTTTAATCGGATCATCAATTATTATGTATGTACCTCCAAAGCCAGTTAATGTACCGCCTACAGATGTTGCATAACAGTAGCCGTTTTTAGTTGTTTCAAGCAGGTTTTCTGTTTGTTTATTAGGATTTAATCTTGTTGCAAAAGTTCCTTTATAAAAATCTGAGTTCATCAGCTTTTTTCTGTCTCTTGAAAATTTATTTGCCAATTCTTGAGAATAACTTACGCACAGAATTCTTTCATTTGGATTTCGCCCAAGTAACCATGCTGGCAACGCTATTGAGGCAAGAAGTGATTTCATTTTTCTTGGAGGGATATTGATTATCAATCTCTTTATTTTTCCTTCTGCACACTGTTGTAATTTATCTGTCATAATTTCTAAATACGCTGCCGGAATAAATGTTTGCGAGTTATCAACTTCGTAAAATGATTTTTGCACGAATGTATAAAAATCAGATCTCATTGCAGCTTGTAAAATTCTTTTATCATCCATTATTTTGCATTCCTTTCAATGAAATCTTTAAGAATTTGTGCATCTTCTATTGATAAATTGGCTTCAATGTCTTTTGGTTTTATCGGTAAAGAACTCATAATACTTGTTACAAGTTTTATTGATGCAGCATTCCCGTTAAGGGCATTTGTTATAAGCCTTTTAATCAAAGCTCGCTGTTTAGTCATCGTCTTAATATTGCCACCCTCTTTTAAGGTTATAACTTCTTCCAACTCATCTTGAAAGTCTGATTTAAAATCTTGAATTAGTTTAGGTCTACCTTTGGGGTTTCCGCTAACTCCTGGTTTGAATTGATATTCCTTTGGAGGTTTTTTATATCCGACTTCATAATCTTTATTAGTATCTGTCATTATTTATTCTCCTATATTACCTATAAATTCGGCTTTTTTACCTGTGAGTGTCTCAAATCTATGGATTATAATGTCGCAGTAATGCGGGTCTATTTCGATCAATCGAGCACTGCGTTGAATTTTTTCGGCGGCAATAAGGGTTGATCCGGAACCGGCAAAATTATCAAGAACTATGTCGTTAGGCTTGGAACAATCTATAAGTGCATCCATTATTAATGCACAAGGCTTTGGTGTAGGGTGCCATTTAAGCAGTTCTGCAGCTTGAGGATTTGAAACATGCATTCCTTGATAAGTCCAAATATTTGTTCGATAACGTCCATACGTTCCTAACTGAATATTATTTACATGAGGGGCTGTGCCATTTTTGTAAACAAATATCATTTCATATTGTGACCTGTAAAGACTACCAAGCCCCGCAGTTATTTTGTCCCAGATACATACGTTTTTGAGTTCATCAAAAACTGAATTGCCGGCGGTTATAATTTCTTCAATATGTTTCCAGTCCATACACCCGAAATGAATTGAGCCGTCTGTTGAAAATTCTTTTATTAATGTCATAGCTGTTTTTAAAAAAGCTGTGAATTCAGCTTTAGTCATTTCGCCGGATGCTTGATGAAATTCTTTATGATGCTTTTTCGTTGTGACGTTTCCTTGTATTTTAACGTTATAAGGGAAATCCACAAATGAAATATTGGCTTTTTCATCATTTAAGAGAAATTCATAAAATTTACGTTCTGTAGAATCCCCATTTACGAGGATGTGTCTGCCTAACTTCCACTTATCACCAAATTTGGAACGGGCTTCAACCACTGAATCCGCAGGTAGTTCATCTTCTGAATTATTTTCAATTACAGCATCATTTATTATAAGGTCTATTTCTGCAATATCAAATCCGGTTAAAGTTGTGTCATAACCGATATCTGTCAAGTATTGAAGTTCAATTTTTAAAATTTCCTTATCCCAACCTGCCATTTCTGCGATTTTGTTTTCAGCAATTATAAATGCTCTAATATCGTCTTTTGAAAGATGTTCGATTTGGATAACCTGAATTTCTTCATATCCGAGTTCTTTTGCAACTTCATACCTTAAATTCCCCGCAATAATATTTTTATTCTGGTCAACCATTGGCGGATTAAGAATCTTGAAATGCTGTACCGCAGAGCATAATACATGTTTATTTCTTTCACTATGTAATCTTGCACTATTTTTATTCGGTTTTAAATCTTTAATTTTAACTGTAACCAGCTTATTAGTTATTATCATTGCGTTTCCCCTTATTTAAACCTTAGAAAACTACTTCACGAGTGCATTATAAACTATTTAAATGCTCATTTCAACCTCTATGAATGTAATTTAGATATATAAAACTCCGAAACCAGTTGTCCTAAGCAGTATTGAGAACTTAATATAATTTACATTTTTTGTTTTATTATTCCACCGCAATTGACATAGCTTCTTGTTAATATAAATAATAAGGAGGTCAAAATGCTTGAGAACACAGTTATAATCGGAGTTGGCAGGGGCGGTTGCAATGCTTTATCTAAAGTTAAACTCAAAATCGAAAAACTTTTCGTTGATACGGATAAGAATGTTGTTGAAAAGTATTCCGGTTTTTGTATCGGTCTAAAAACCTGTAACGGATTATCCACAGGCGGCGATGTTGTTAAGGGGGAATTATCTCTTAGGGAAAACAAATTACAGATTTTGGACAGAATAGGAAAGCTTTCAAATTGGATTATTATTGCTCCTCTTGGCGGCGGAACATCTTGCGGGGCATCAAAACAGCTTGTTGATTTGGCTCTGGATAACAACAAGTACGTAAAAGTTCTGGCAAGCCTGCCGTTTGAGTGGGAAGGAAACCGTCGCAAACACCATGCAGTTGAAACGATTTCGTATATCGAAAATTTGTGCGAAGTCATCACTGTTGAATTTGATTCTAAAAAATACCCGGTTCAAATCAGTATGACTGATATTTTTAATCTTTTGGATGAAAAATATATGGAAGTTATTGAAAAGATTTGTGTTTGACGGCTTGAAAAGTCTTAAACAAAGAGCAATGCTGTTAAAAGAGGTAACTTAATGAAAAGAAACAGAACACAAGTCGAAAAAGAATGGAAAAGGATTTTTGCCACAGATTTGCCCAAACATATTCACAAGGCTTATGCTGAAAAATATATAAAATGGCAAAAAGAAAATAACTGTCTTGAAAAATCCCTACAAAAACAAATCGACAAACTTGTAGAGAATTATGAAAAAGGAATCTCCACATTTACCCCCTCTACCCCATTTGAAGTAAAGACCGGAACGAAACTTATTCGGGAATTCAAAGGAATCAAATATGAAGTTACAAAACTCGACAGTGGTTATGAATTCTCTGGCAAAATATATAAAAGTCTTTCTTCAATTGCAAATGAAATTACAGGAACCCGTTGGAATGGAAAGAAATTTTTTGGATTGGTGAAATGAAAAAATTAAGAAATAAATTTATATCAGCAACAGATTTTAGTCGAGGGAAATCCTTTGTCAAAACTTTTGACTGTAATGAAACTTTTTGTATAAATAAAAATGGTGAAGTCCTTTTTAAAACAGAATATTATCCGTTTGGAAGTTTTAACGAAGCCGATCAAGTAATTATTTACAACAACGAATCACTCTGCGGAGTTATGGATAATCGTGGCAAAATCGTTATTCCGTGCGAGTATGATTATATTTATCAGCGACCAGACGGTTACACTTTAGAAAAAGGTAATACTTGCAAAAAAGTTCACTTTAACGGCAAAACAATTTTTCAACAAAAGACAGAAAGTAAAATCTTACCATTTACCCAATATGGACGAACTATCTCTGTGCATGACAGTATTTATATTCATCAGGAAAAAGATGGCAAATGGGGAATTATTTCAGTTACAGCTGAATCTATAACAACCATAATTCCTTTTGAATACGATTATTGTGATAATTTTTTTGAATATGAACTTGCGTAGGTACGAAAAAGCGGCAAATGCGGATTCGTAAACCCTAAAAATGAGATAATTATTCCGCTTGAATATGATCGGGTCGGCTTGTTTGGCTTTTGTGCCGGAATTTGCCTGGTTGAAAAGGATGGAAAATGCGGGTTTATAGATAAAGATAATAATTTTGTTATTCCGTTGAAATACGGCTCCTCAAGCGGCGAATTCTTTGAGGGAATTGCTTGTGTTGAGGTAAACAAAAAATCCGAAACTTATTACAAATATATTTTTACAAATGATAAAGATTCGTTCTAATGATAACATTTGTGTCTTTGGACTTGATTAATACTGCACAAAGAGCGATGAATGGAGTATGACAAAAGTTTTAAAATGTGCCATATATACAAGAAAATCATCTGAAGAAGGTCTTGAACAGGATTTCAATTCTCTTGATGCACAGCGTGAGGCTTGCGAAGCATATATTAAATCGCAAAAACACGAGGGATGGGAGTTAGTCGACAAACAATATAATGACGGAGGATTCTCGGGTGGAACAATGAATCGCCCTGCGTTTCAGGAACTTTTGGAAGATGTTGAAAAAGGCGAGATTGATGTCGTTGTTGTTTATAAAGTTGACAGGTTGACACGCTCGTTGATGGATTTTGCAAAAATCGTTGACGTCTTTGATAAACACGAAACTTCATTTGTATCAATAACTCAGCAATTTAATACAACAACGTCAATGGGCAGATTAACATTAAATATTTTGTTATCCTTTGCTCAATTTGAACGTGAAGTGACAGGTGAAAGAATTCGGGATAAATTTGCGGCATCAAAGAAAAAAGGGATGTGGATAAACGGAAAGCCACCAATGGGTTATATTAAAGTAGACGGTAAACTGGAAATAGAACCAAGTGAAGCCAAAACTGTTAAACTCATTTTTAGTAAATATCTTGAAATTGGAACTGTTCCGGACTTAATAAAATACCTTCAGGGAAATAAAATTTATACCCGCAGCGGCAAAAACTTTTATAAGGGGCATTTGTACAAAATTCTTTCAAATAAAACTTATATCGGGAAAATTGTGCATAAAAACAGTGTTTATGGTGGTTTGCATGAACCAATAATAGATTTTGAAATTTTTGAAAAAACACAACGACTTTTAGCTCAAAATGCGTTAATCCGCAAAAATTCTACAAATGCCGCAAGTGGTTCGTTATTAAAAGGAAAACTTTTTGACGATAAAGATAATTATATGTCGCCTACTCATAGTAATAAGCGAGGTAAGCGTTACCGTTATTATGTAAGCCAAGCACAAATTCAAAACCGCTTACAAGATATCGGTTCTGTTTCCAAAATATCTGCTGGTGAAATCGAAAACTTTGTTACAGAAAAAGTTAAAGAATTTGTATTTAATAAAAAACTTCTGCAAAAATTGTTTGCAAATTATTCCGTAAGTCAGCAAAAAATAATTTTTGAACAAATAGAGTCAAAACAAATCAATGCAGATTTTATAAGACACATGCTTATTAAAGCAAAAATTTCAAGCCAATCAGTTTTGATAACGGTTTCAAAAACACTTACAAAAGAAGCAGTAGAATATATGATTTTCGGGACTCATCTACCGGTTGAACAAAAATATGACAAAAATTCTTTAGTAGAATTGGATTATAAAATCCGAATAAGTTCCACAACAAAAAACGGAAGCAAGTTGATTATTGGCGATGTTAAACAAAAAACGGTTAATAAAATTCTTCTTGATGCTATAGTGAAAAGTTTTTATTACCACAAACTCATGTTTGAGAATAAATTAACCTCAGAACAAAAAGCCAATACTCATATTTACAGGTTGATGAAACTGAGGTTTTTGCCTAAAGGCATTATTAAAGCGATTTTGACAGGTTCACACGAGCCAGACTGGACAATTGATAAATTGTATACATTTTTATAAAGGAAATTATGGCAACACTGGAAGAATTAATAGAAACTTTAAAAGAAATATTGACTCTTGATAAGGAAAACTATAATGCAAATGTTTATATCGGTGGGAAATATTTATTTATCCGCAAATTAGATCAAGATGATGCATATTTTATAGAACTTTAAAATATAACACCAAAATTGACGTACTTTAAATTTAAAATATAAAAAAACATATTAAAAAGAAAGTATAAAAATGAAAAATTTCAAAGAAATAAAAACTATAAAAGATGAATATGTAAAGGCAGGTTTATGTCAGTGTGTTGAACCGTTTGAAACAGTGGAAGATGCGGAAAGTTTCTTCTTAACTCCGCTTAACCAAGAAGAAACAGGACTCCCGATGTGTGTACATTTGAGGTGCATTGAAAATAAAGAGGAGCCTCCATTCTTACGTTTTCAAAATGACCGAAACACAAAATATAACAGCAACTGGGTGAAAATGTACATTGACGGCATACTCGACAATTACGAAAACAAAAAGATTGTCTTTACCGATGCCGAAATGCAAGCTCTCAAAGACTGGATAATCTTGAATAAAGAAATTATTATTAAGCATTATTATCAGGAATATGATTCCGCCGATGTTTGTCGAGAAATAAAAAAGTTATAAGGAGTAAAAAGATGTCAGAAGAAAACCGAGAATTAACAAAAGAAGAATTGGAAGATATTGAATGGGAAAAAGCAGGCTTTACCCGAGCAGAAATCGAAGAAATGGATAGACGTGCAGCGAATATTGAAAATGCTATTCCCTGGAAAGAATTTGTTAATGAATTATTTTCACAAGATGAAATACTGGAAATGGACAAACGTGCTAAAGATATAGGAAAAGTCCCATCTTTTACAACAGATGAGATATTAAAAGAATTAGGTTATAAAAATGAATATTTTAAGGATTAAGGATATAAATAAATATTTCTGTTTCACGATAAACTCTTGCATAATTTGGATTTTAAAGCGATTAATGCTATCACCGAACTTGACGTATATATAGTTTAGAATAAAACAGAAAGGATAAATTTATGCAAAATAAAAATTTAAAAATTAAAGTTTTCGGTATTGGCAACGGCGGACAAAATAGTGTTGATTATTTATATTTGAATAATAAAAGTAAAAACATTGATTTTGTTGTAATCAATTCAGATGAAGCAATTTTAAAACAAGCGAAAACACGCAATAAGTATATTTTAAGCTGTGAATATTATAGTGACAAAGGTGAGTCATTAGGATGCGGTGGTGATCCTGAAGTCGGAAAAGAATATGCACTTAATCATATAAATATAATTCGAGAAATAGCAGGCAAACCGGATGTTATATTTTTAATTGCGGGTTTTGGCGGCGGCTGCGGAACCGGTGCAACTCCTGTGATTGCCGAAATGCTTAAAGAACAGGGAATAAAAACAATCGCTATAGTTACCAAACCTTTTGCATTTGAAAGTCCAAGTCGACTTGAAATAGTTACTTCCGAAACCAAAATAAGTATAACTCCCAAATTCCCTGATCGAATGGAACGAGCTACTGAAGGGATTAAAAAGTTACAACCATACGTTGAAAAATACATTGTTGTTGATAATCAAAGTCTAGTTGAAATTTTTCAACCAGGAACAACCCTTGCCGAAAGTTGGAATTATGTAGACAGAAAAGTTGCCGAAGAATTTTACAGAGCAATTAATAATCTTTAAATTTACGAAAATGTTTCTCTATCGACACAAACACTTGAACATCCTTTGTTTCAGAGTGATGTATGTTTTGAAGAAAGGAAGTGTTTATAACAGAAAAAAGTTATTTGTTATTCGGCACAAAGATTTTTAACCATACAACAAAGGAAATCGGACTTTTGATTTACACAAGGGTAAATAAATTTTCGGATGGAAATGTAGATTACGCAACTTGTGTAGATGTTAAAGGTAAACGTTACAATACTCCTCTCGAAAATATAAAGCTAATCGATGAGGATGATGAAACTTAAAAATAAATAAAGCCCAATCTGCACTGTCAAAATTTCAAAAAGAGAATTTGGGAGAAATTTTGATAAGAATCGGCAGAAATTTAGGCTTAAAAATTCTCTATAAAAAATCACATGCAAAAAACCGCCCACTGTGGGCGGTTTTTCAATTTTGTATCTGCACTGATTCTCAGTTTGCGGACTAAAAAACGGAGTAATAGGGATTTGAACCCTAGATGCAGGTTGCCCCACATAACACCTTAGCAGGGTGCCGCCTTCAGCCACTCGGCCATTACTCCATTTCTATTTAATTTTCACAACGCAATGTTGTGACATGTGCGTATTTTTATATTACCATAAATATTTTTTTTCGTAAATATTTTATTTTTGATTACTCTTGACCGTTATTTTGTATTAAGATAAAATATTGATAAATGATTAAGAAAGGCTTTTTAAGATGATTGAAATGAAAGTTATGGGAATTGCTCTTGATACAAGAACAGGTTCTCCTATTGTGGTTTTACATGATAAAGAAAATAGAAAAGCATTACCGATATGGATTGGGTCAGCTGAAGCTAGTGCAATTATTAGAAAAATCGAAAATCTAAATGTTGCTCGTCCTATGACCCATGATTTGATTATTAATATTATTGAAAAAACTGGTTATCATCTAGACAAAGTTGAAATTAATGATGTTGAAAAAGATACTTATTTCGCAACGTTATTTTTATCAAATGAAAATGGTGATACTTTAGAAATAGATTCAAGACCTTCTGATGCTATTGCTGTTGCAATTCGAGTTGATGCGCCGATTTTTGTTACTGCAAATGTTATTTCGAACGGTTCGGTATCTACTGATTCTGCTAAAGATGAGGAAGAAGCTCAAGAATTTAAAAAGTTTGTTCAAAGTATCAAACCTTCAGATTTCGCAAAACTTATGAAAGACAATGATCACCATGAAAGTGATCAGTAAAATTTGTAAATTTTGTAACAATTTGCTAAAAAACTGAAAAATTTTTTATTTTTGAGTTTTATAATATTTGAGGTCTAATATGAACGGAATTGAAGCAATACAACCAATTAATATGTTCAGAGTAAATCCGGTTAATCTATTTGAGAATAACCGTCAAAATAAAAGCGTAAATGCCTTTAATAGCGGCTTGTTTGCTCAACAGACAAATAGTGCTTATAATTTGAATCATCCAAGAGTTATTGGTAGTGAAACTCAAGCTAGACATTTAGATTTATTAGCTTAATATTTCTTTATAATTAGGCAATTGTTACATCATAATTTTTTTTATATAAATAAGGGAAATTATGGGGTAAAATTCTATGTCTATACAAAAATTATTCGGAATAAGTGGAATAAAAGGCGTTTCAAATCCTTATCAGAGTCCAAAGGTAGAAAGCAATTTTGTTAAAAACACTTTCAATTTTGGGGATGCAAACCCTAATCGTCCTTATGGTATTGTTGCTCCGAATGCATTAAATGAGCCAACAAAAGGGACTAGATTGTACTGCTTAGGATAATAAAAAATTGTTTTTTGTATTTGTGCTATATATCAGTTTTGTTGCACTAAATTGAGGAGTGAACGAATATATTTTTGTTGTCTCTTTTTTCTTAAAGCTGCACAATCCTATAGCTTTTTCATCGTCTTTAAATAAATTTTTTAAAAATTCCATAAAAATACACATCCTTCTTTTTTATTGTATAATGTATTTAATGAAGTTATACATAAAGTCAATATAAGGAGAATTATTATGGCTCAAAAAATTACTAAAGATATGAATATTATGGATATTGTTCAAATTTGTCCAGAAAGTGTTGCAGTTTTTCAAAAATACGGATTAGGTTGCATTGGTTGTGCAGCTGCTCATTTCGAAAATTTAGAAGCAGGAGCTAAAGTTCATGGCTTTGATCCTGATGCAATGGTAGATGATATTAATGCTTTAATTGAAGATTAATAAGTATTTATTAAGAAATAAAAAAGTCCCAGTATAAAATTTACCGGGACTTTTTTTGTTTTTTCTTTTTGTTATTTATTTAAGAAACCTGCCATTGATAATTTTTTAGTTGCAGGAATTGTTGATGAATCATTTGTTACAGAATTAGTTTGCTTTGATGTATTTATGGTTTGAGTTGCTGTGGCTTCAGGTTTTGTTTGAGTTTGTGTGTTAGCTGTAGCAGCTGCTTTTTGTTCTTTTTCTTTTGCGATAGCTTTTTTAGTCATGTTTTCACAGTATCTAGCAAGCCACATCATAAATGCTGGTACAAGTACTATAGTAGATGCAAATCCAAATGCACTATTCATTGTTTTTGCTCTGTTAACAAACTTATTATCCTTAGAAGAGAATACTGTGTGTATTTTTTCAAGAGCATCAGTGCCTTTTGCTTGTTCAAATGCTTTATGAATTTCTTCCATTGTTGCATCTTTAATAGATTTGCCATTGAAGTTTTTCATTATTTCTTCAGCATTTTCTTTTACTGTTTTATCGACATTTAGTAATACTTTTTTAACGTTTCCGCCATTTTCTTCCAAGAAGTTAAAGAATCCGTTAATTCCATTTTTATATTCTTGGATATTGCTGTATTTAGAAACAATTTGTTCACTTGTTAATACATTAACACCAGAACCTGCTGTGAAATAATTTTTCAATTTATTAAAGAAGTTTTTGTTATGATTTTCAGGTTTGATATTTAATGCAAAGCCTGATGCATTTGCAAATACGTCAGAGAATCCTCTGGATAGTGCTTTCGCACCAAATAAGATTGCAGTAAAGCTTGATATATCACGAACTAAAATTTCTTTACGTTCTTTATCACTTTTTGCATTTATGTATCTTGGTGGTAAGCAAAATCCGAATAATAGTGTAAGCATTGCAGGTACAGACATTGATGCACCGTTGAATTCAAAAATTTTCAATACTTTACTAATACCACCGTCTTTCATTGCTGTTTTGCCTGCCATTGATGCAATTCCGCCAGTGAAAGCTACATTTTTATCTTTTGTTTGGTCTTTAGTTGCTGCTTTTTTATCTTCTTTTACTTTATCTTCCTGTTTAGTTGCTGTATTATTTTCAGCTCCTTCATCTACAAGACCTTTTAATCCCGGATCATGTTTTAGACCTAAGTTGTATAACTTAGGAATTAAAGTATAGAATCCAACTACAGCAGCCCACATTCCTAAGTTTGCAAGAACTCTTGTGCCTGCTCTATGGGTATTGAAGTTTTTAATATATTCATCAATATTACCGTTTGCATGTTTTTCTAAATGTTTATTAACTTTTTCTAAAGCATCCCCTGAATAGTCTGTTAAACTTTGAACTAATTGTCTGATATTTGTGCCAAGAGGTTTTTCTTTGCCTGAAACTTTCAGAGATACAGCTAATTCGTTACCAGATGGTGCAGAATATTGTTTTCTTATTTTCATATATTCATCAACAATTCCTGCTTGTATTTTTTTTGCAGTTTTCTTATCTTTATTTGCTCGTTTTGTTTCTGATTCAACCAGTTGTTCTGCAAATTTTTTAGCTGTTTCTTTTAATTGATTTTCTTTGAATGTTTCATCTGTAGAATTTTCTAGTGCATTTTCTAATATTTGTGTGTAGTAACCTTTTTTAAATTCTGCAGAATTTTTTAATTGTTCAGGATGTTTTGCTGCGTAATCTGCAAAATTTTGTCCTAAAGCTTCAATATGGCTTACGTGAACATTATTAGCAGTTCCGGATGTTTTTTTGATAATTCCCATAATAGCCATAGGTATTAAGAATGCGCTGGGACCGCTTAAGATTTCACGAATTCCTTCTCTTCTGGCAAATTCCCAGTTTAAAGGTCCTATTTTTTTACCGTTTTCATCTTTTTCTCTGTTACGGTTTAAGCCTTCATAAATTCTTGGAGCAACCATTCCTATACCGTCTTGCGCGATAAATGAAGCTGCAAAACCACCCTTTTCAATGCCATCCATTAAAGCGACAACAGGGTTAAAACTGCCTGTGAAAGCTGTTTGTTGATGTTTTTGTTGATTTTGTTCTTTAAGATTATTGTGTTTTGCAACATTAATTGTTGAATTGATTGCTTTTATTGTCATATCCCTACTTTAAATTTTCATAACTACACATGTATTTAAAAACTAGTCTTTTACACTTATTGCTTTTTTGCTAGTGATTTTTACAAAAAATTAACAAAAGGTTATAAATGTATTAAGTGTAATTATTATACTTAATATAATAAAAACTTGCAAGTTTTTTACTACAATTATAATAATTATTTTACAAATTTGTAATAAACTTTAATAATAGATAAAAAATCACCCAATTAGGTATTAAAATTGACACTTTTTTTTATTTTGTATAAACTCATTTTATGGAAATAAATGTAATTGGTGCCGGATTGGCAGGTTCAGAAGCTGCTTTACAGCTTTCAAAACGAGGAATAAAAGTTAATTTATATGAAATGCGCCCTAAAAAATCAACTGGTGCGCATAAAACCGATAAATTTGCAGAATTTGTCTGCTCAAATAGTTTAGGAGCTTCAGATTGCTCAAATGCTTCAGGATTATTAAAAAAGGAGATGGAAATTCTTGGTGGTGAGTTGATTAAGATTGCAAGAGAATGCTCAGTTCCTGCAGGAAGTGCTTTAGCTATTGATAGAGAACTTTTTTCTGAAACAGTCACGAAAAGAATAGAAACTGATGAAAATATTAATGTAATAAAAGAGGAAGTGACATCAATTCCTGATGGTTATACAATTATGGCATCAGGGCCTTTAACCTCTGATAAATTAGCTGATTCAATTAAGAATTTTACACAAAGTGAACATTTGCATTTTTTTGATGCAATTGCTCCGATTGTGGAAAAAGACAGTATAAATTTTGATAAAGCATTCTGGGCAAGCAGGTATGATAAAGGTGAGGCATCATATATTAATTGTCCAATGAATAAAGAGGAGTATGAAAATTTTTATAATATATTGATTAATGCTCCAAAAATAGAATTAAAAGAATTTGAAAAGAATGCTAAATTTTTTGAAAGTTGTTTGCCTATTGAAGTGTTAGCTTCTCGAGGAGTTGATACTTTAAGATTTGGACCTATGAAACCTGTTGGTCTTATTGATAAACGAACAGGGAAAGAAAATTATGCAGTTGTTCAATTAAGACAAGATAATTCTGCAAAAACGTTGTTTAATCTGGTAGGCTTCCAAACAAATTTGAAATGGGGAGCTCAAAAAGAATTGCTTCAATCAATTCCTGGGTTAGAAAATGTAAATATAGTAAGATATGGAGTTATGCACAGAAATACATTTATAAATTCTCCCAAAATTTTGAATCCATCTTTGCAAACTCGAAAACGCAAGGATTTATTTTTTGCAGGACAATTGACCGGTACAGAGGGGTATACAGAATCTATTGCGACAGGAATGCTTGCAGGAATTAATATGGCAAGATTGATTAATGATGAGGAATTATTAGTGCTGCCTAAAGAAACTATGCTAGGTGCTTTATCTCAATATATTAGTGATGAAAGTCATGAAAAATTCCAGCCTATAAACTCTAACTGGGGAATTGTAACACCTGTTGAATTACCTAAAAAAGAGCGTAAAAATAAAAAGTTAAAAGCAGAACTTATCTCTCAACGTTCTATTGAATATTTATCAAAAATAAGTTAAAATAAAAAGGAAAGGAGCTAGATATGAAAAGATTTGGAGTAGAACATGCACAAAAATCTAGCAAATTTGCTGATAATTGTGTTGATTTGTCTATGCACGTAGTGCTCGGGGGGGGGGCAATTTAGAGCTTGCTCCACAAGGCTTTCGAGGGGTTGAAAAAGTCTCAAAAAAATGTTATATTAGTGATATGTTACATCACTATAAAAATAAAAAAGGTTTTACACTGGCAGAGGTATTAATAACTATAGGTATAATTGGTGTTGTAGCAGCAATGACAATGCCTGCTTTGATTAATAATTATGAAAAAAAAGTTACAGTGGAAAGATTAAAGGAAACTTATTCTATAGTAAATCAAGCTGTAATTCTTTCAGAAAATAATAATGGAAATATTTTATATTGGGATTATTCGGCAGATGCATCTGGAGATAGATTTTTTTCACAATATTTAAAACCTTATTTAAAAGGTGTTGAAAAAAAAGCTGTTTGGGAATCAATTTGGAAAAAGTTAGATGGAACTGTTGATAATGCTGGCTCACTGATGTATTCAGTTCCAAAATATATGTTACCAAATGGAGTATATATTACGGTATATTCGAATACTTATTCCGGGGTTAATGTTAGAAAAACAAGTGCTTGGATTATTGTTGATATAAATGGGCCTAAAGGACCTAATAGAGCTGGACGTGATGTCTTTTTTATGGGGATATACCCATATTTAGAGGATGAAATAGGTAAAGTAACTCTTGGTATCCATGATCAATGCGGAAGTGGACAAATTCATACTCGACTAACTAGAGATCAAATCTTAAATTCCGGTTGTGCAACTTGTAAAAAAGATTATACGGGTGCTGGATATGCCTGCGGCCTTTTAATACAAAAAGATGGTTGGCAGATTAAAGATGATTATCCTTGGTAAATCAATATAAATCAGTTTAAGCTTTTGTATCAAGTTTTGCAGTTTGCTGTGCTTGTTGTTTATCTTTTTTTTCTTCCAGACCTAACAATCTGAGAGCAGGGTGAATAAATGCGTGGCTTACTTGTGGCGCTAGTATTGCTAATCCCAAGACAGAACCGATGATATTGCTTAATTCTACTGCACCTTTTACATATGCAAATTTTTCAGGTTTTTCTTTATTTAATTCTGCAATTAAAGTGTCATTATATTTATCTTTAATTTTCGTTTTGTCAGTAACACGTTCTTTTTCAAGAGTTTTAAGTCTGTTGTTTAAAGATGGATTGTCTGCTAATTTTCTATAATGCATATATTCTTTTACATCTTTAAAATGTTCAAATCCTTCTTTATTTTTGAATATAACATTTTTAGCAAATTTAAATCCGCCTTTTTTGAAAATAGGTACGATTAAAGCCATATATACACCTAAGCATGTTGCTTGGTATAAAAATTCTTTTGCAGCTGCATATTGTTTTGTATCAGAATCAATATCTTTGTCAATAAGGATAAATCCCGGTCTGCCTATTGATTTTAAGACAGTTTCTGATGCAACTGATTGGGTTGTATTTTGGGCGATATTTGCAAGTTGAGAACTTGTCAATACATTTTTAATTGCTCCTATCATAAGCCACCTACCCTTAGACCGACTTGAGGTCTATTTACAAAAGTATTCATCTGTGGATAAGTATTAAGTTTTGCTGCAGGTTGTGAAACTACAGTTGGGGTTGTAAACTGTGTGCTTTCAATTTGTGCAGGTTTAGGATTATTATTTTTTTTATCTTTAGGAGATTTTAGACCCAATTTATCCATTATAGGTTTAATAGCTACAGAGCAAAGTGCTGGGATTACAAATAATGCTGCTGTGCATACTCCAATAAACATTAAATTCTTTTCAGCACGGTTTGCAAGTGCAGGATCACTTTTAAAGGCTTTTTTAGCTAATTTCCCTGCTATTTCTCCGCAAGCCCAATATGCAGGTATTGCAATTGCTTCGGTTAGGCCTTCTCTTAGGGCTGTATATTTTTTAGTTTCGGGGTTTTCGGTCTTATCCATCATTGTAAACATTGGTCGACAAATCCCTTTTACTGTTGCAATTGCCATTACAACATATGTTGGTTTATTATTTTCACCCAGTGATTTACAAGTCTTTTTTATTATATCTGTTATTGCCATGATTTTTTCCAGCTATCATAAAACATGTAAAAAATTTTTTTTGCTAGTGTTTGTTACATATGTTATAATATTATGAAGAAATTTTTTTCGCAAATGAACTTTTTAATTTTTATTTCGTTATATAAATGTAAGGGTTAAAAACTTTATAAAATGAAAAATAAAAAAGTTTCAAAAGGACAAAACTATGACGAAAAAATGTACTAAATATGAGGCAATATTTACTTTCGGTAACGAAGAGACATTGAAGAAGCATCTTGAAACATGTGAAGATTGCAGGCATGAACAAGAGATTATGGATAAGGTTTCAGATTTATTAAAAGAGGTAAAGCCTTATTATAAAACTAAACGTCAAAATGTTTTAAAATTAAAAATGGCTTGTGCGGTATTTGGTATTTTATTAGGCGGAACTGCATTAGGTATTGTTAATTTTAATACGGATGTTCAGGATATTATAAAATACGGTACGACATTGAGTGCGGAAGATTACGGATTTCCAGTTGATTCGTACGGTTTTTTAATGGTGGAATAGTTAATGGATTTTAAAGAACTTATAAAAAATAACCAAAGTAATGTAAGAAGTATTATTAGGTTAATCACAAAAGAAACAAATGAAGATTTAGAACAGGAAGTGTATGTGAAGGTTTGGAAAAACGCGGATAAATACACTGAGAAAGGAACATTTAAAAGTTGGATTAATACTATTGCAAAAAATGTTTCAAAGGATTATTTGAAATCAGCACATAAAAAATATCAAGATACAATGACTAATGATGATGATGCTTTGATTTCAGTAAAAGATAAAAAATTAACACCGGAGTTAAGATTAATTACAAATGAAAGACAACAGAGAATATTGAAGGCTATAAATTCTCTGAAACCAAAATTCAAAGAAACAGTAATGTTATGTGAAATATACGGTTATTCTTATGAAGAAGCCGCATATAAACTAAAATGCCCGATAGGGACTATAAAGTCAAGGTTATACAACGCAAAAAAAGAATTAGCGGTTATGTTAAAAGATTTATTGTAAAAAGAAAGGATTAAAATTTATGTTGAAAAAAAGTTTAATTATGGCAAGTGTATTAGTTTTTGCAAGTTCAGCAATGTGTTTCGCAGCAGAAACAACAGCACCTGCAACTACAAAGGATACTCAAGCTACAGTTGCTGCTCCGGCATCTCCTGAGGTAAAAAGACCTCCAAAAAATCCTGAATTTAAAAAACGTCAGGAAGCTTTTGAAAAACGTTTAAAATTAACAGATGAACAAAAAGCTCAAGCTAAAGAGCTTCGTCAAAAAGCTCATGAACAAATGAAACCGATTATGGAAAAAATGAAAGAAAAACGTCAAGAAATTGAAGCCGTAAAACGTTCAAGAATGGCTGTTGAAATGCAACAAGAAAAAATTGCAGAATTACAAAAAGAAATTGGTGCTTTAAAACGTGCAGCTCATGAATTACGTATGCAAAATATGAAAGATTTTGAAGCAATTTTGACTAAAAAACAATTAAAAGAGTTGAAAAAAATGAAAGAAGAAGGTCGTAAAAACTTCGAAAAAAATCATAAAAAAGGCGGACATCCTCATATGGGACCACGTCCGGGTTTTGGACCAGATGTGCCTGCACCTGTAGAACCTATGCCTGTTAAAGAGTAATCGTCATAATCTTTATTTTATATAATCTATTTAAAAGGGGTTGATTTTTTAATCGCCCCTTTTATAATTATTAAAAAGAGGTTTTTTAATGAAAATAGCTGAAAATGTTTTAGGATTAATAGGAAATACTCCATTAGTAAAAATAAATAGATTAAATCAGAATGGCAATGCCAATGTTGTAGCAAAATTGGAAAGCTTTAATCCTGCAGGATCTATAAAGGATAGAACTGCATTAAGTATGATTGAAGATGCAGAGAATAAAAAATTATTAACTCCCGGAGCTGTGATTATTGAACCAACAAGTGGAAATACCGGTATTGGGTTAGCAATGGTTTGTGCTGTAAAAGGTTATAAAATGATATTGACAATGCCTGACACTATGAGTGTTGAAAGACGGAAACTTCTACAGGCATTTGGAGCTGAAATTGTATTGACCGAAGGTGAAAAAGGAATGAAAGGTTCTATTGATAAAGCGATGGAATTAAGAGAACAGATCCCTGATTCATTTATACCTATGCAATTTAATAATCCGGCAAATCCTGAAATTCATGAAAAAACTACAGCAGAAGAAATTTGGAATGATACAGATGGAAAAGTTGATATTGTAATTGCAGGTGTTGGAACTGGTGGCACAATTTCAGGTATTGGGAAAAGATTAAAAGAAAAAAATCCAAATATTAAAATTGTAGCAATTGAACCTTTCAGATCTCAAGTATTAGTTGGAAAACCTGCCAGCCCTCACGCTATTCAGGGGATTGGTGCAAATTTTATTCCAAGAAATTTTAATAGAGATGTCGTGGATATAATTTATCCTGTCGGAGATATAGATGCTGTTGATACTGCAAGAAAACTTGCTACAGATGAAGGTATTCTATGCGGGATTTCTTCAGGAGCTGCGATGTATGCAGCTTTGGAATTCTCTAAAATGCGAGATAATGATGGAAAATTAATAGTTGTGATTCTTCCTGATACTGGTGAGCGCTATTTATCAAGTGTTTTATTTAGTTAAAAAAAATAGGCTTGTTTAATTAAACAAGCCTATTTTTTAGTTTATATCTGGAGGAATTACATCATTCCGCCCATTCCACCCATTCCAGCAGGCATTGCTGGTTCCGGTTTTTCTTCAGGGATATCTACAATAGCAGCTTCAGTTGTCAATAACATTGAACCTACTGAGGCAGCATTTTGTAGAGCTGATCTTGTAACTTTAGCAGGGTCTACAATACCTGATTTGAACATATCAACATATTCATCATTCAAAGCGTCATAACCGTAAGCTGATTCGTGTGATGTTACAGTGTCAACTACAACATCAGCTTTAGCACCTGCGTTGTGCGCAATTGATCTTAGAGGTACATCTAGAGCTGCTGTTAAAATTTTGAAGCCGATTTTTTCATCATCTGATGAGAAGCTTGTAGTGTCAACAAGTTTTGATAATTTTTGTTGAACTCTTACCAATGCAACACCACCACCAGGTACAATACCTTCTTCATTTGCAGCTCTTGTAGCGTTAAGAGCATCTTCAATTCTTAATTTTCTTTCTTTTAATTCAACTTCAGAAGCTGCACCTACTTCAATTACTGCAACACCGCCTGAAAGTTTTGCAACACGTTCTTGAAGTTTTTCTTTATCATATTCAGAATCAGAGCTTTCAATTTGTTTTCTGATTAGACGAACTCTTTCTTGAACAGCTTCTTTTGTTTCATCGCCTACAACGATTGTTGTTTCATCTTTAGTTACTGTTACACGTTTTGCTTTACCTAACATTTGAGTTGTTACGTTTTCAAGTTTGATACCTAATTCTTCAGTGAACATTTCGCCGCCTGTTAAAATTGCTATATCTTCTAACATAGCTTTTCTTCTGTCTCCGAATCCAGGAGCTTTTACAGCTACTGCTCTTAAAACTTTTCTCATAGTGTTTACAACAAGTGTTGCAAGAGCTTCACCTTCAACGTCTTCAGCGATTAATAATAAAGATTTGCCATCACGTGCAACTTGTTCCAATAATGGAACCATATCTGAAATAAGATTGATTTTCTTGTTGCAGCAGAATACATAAGCATCATCTAATACAGCTTCCATTCTTTCAGCATCTGTTACAAAGTAAGGTGATAGGTAACCTTTGTCGAATTGCATACCTTCTACAACTTTTAGGTTTGTTCCGAAAGATTTGCTTTCTTCAACAGTGATTACACCGTCATGTCCTACTTTTTCCATTGCTTCTGCAATCAATTCACCGATTTCTTTGTTGTTACCTGCAGAAATTGCTGCTACTTGAGCGATTTCTGCTTTTGTATTAACAGGTCTTGACATATCTTTGATTTCTTTTACAGAAACTTCAACGGCTTTATCAATACCGCGTTTCATAGACATTGGGTTAGCACCTGCTGTCAAGTTTTTCAAACCTTCTCTTACGATTGCTTGAGCTAATACTGATGCTGTTGTTGTACCGTCACCTGCAACATCATTTGTTTTTGATGATACTTCTTTTAATAATTGAGCACCTGCATTTTCAAGACCGTCTTTAAGCTCAATTTCTTTAGCGATTGTAACACCATCATTAACAATTTGAGGTGCACCGTATTTTTTTTCTAAAATAACGTTTCTGCCTTTTGGTCCTAATGTAACTTTTACAGCGTCTGCTACTGCATCTATACCTTTAAGAAGCGATTTTCTTGCTTCTTCATTAAATACTATACGTTTTGCCATTTGTTTATTTCTCCTTACTATATTTGTCATGCTGAACTCGTTTCAGCATCATATAAACTGGGGATCCTGAAATAAATTCAGGATGACAGTTTTATTTATTCAATAATTGCTAATGCATCTTTGATTGATAAGATTTTATATTCTACACCGTCCATTTTAATATCAGTGCCTGCGTATTTAGCATAAAGAACAGTATCTCCAACTTTTACGTCCATAGGTTCTCTTTCGCCTTTTTCATTAAGTTTTCCAAGACCTACTGCAATAACTTCACCTTTTTGAGGTTTTTCTTTTGCACTGTCAGGAATAAAAATTCCGCCTGAAGTTTGTTCAGTATCTTCGATAACTTTAATAACAATTCTGTCGCCTAATGGTTTTAACATAATATTCTCTCCTTTTCTCCTAATCTGTCATTCTGAACTCATTTCAGAATCCTATTTAGATCCTGAAATAAATTCAGGATGACTATTACATTACAATTATATTTATATAACGGATTTAAAAAAAAATTAATTTCCTTAAGGAAAAATTAATTTTTGGTTGAAATGATAGATATAGAATGTTATAATAATTAAAAGAGGAAGGAGCTAGATATGAAAAGATTTGAAGTAGAACATACACAAAAATCTAGCAAATTTGCTGATAATTGTGTTGATTTGTCTATGCACGTAGTGCTCGGGGGGGGGGCAATTTAGAGCTTGCTCCACAAGGCTTTCGAGGGGTTGAAAAAGTCTCAAAAAAATGTTATATTAGTGATATGTTACATCACTATAAAAATAAAAAAGGTTTTACACTGGCAGAGGTATTAATAACTATAGGTATAATTGGTGTTGTAGCAGCAATGACAATGCCTAATTTGATTGCTAGTTATAGGGCACATGAAACAGCTGCAAAATTAAATAAATTTTATAGTGTAATTAGCAATGCTTACATAAGGGCAAAAGAAGATAATGGAGATATAAGTTCTTGGAATTTAGTATATCATGAAGATTCTACAAATGATGAAGAAGATATTTTATTTTACTTATTACCATATTTGAATGTAGTAAAAAATTGTGGTAGAAATTTGAGTGGATGTGCTCCAAAAAATATTGCTTATGCTCCATTAGGTTCAACAGAATTTGGTACAAATATTGATATGAGTCCTTTTTATGGAAAGGCTATATTAAGTGATGGATCTATGATATCTTCTTTAACTTTTGGAAACTCATGTACAAATAGTGGAGATGATAAATGTGCAATAATTCGTATTGATGTGAACGGAGTTGCGAATCCTAATAGGTTAGGAGTTGATTTATTTTCTTTTATTGTATACAAAGACAAGATTGTGCCAGGTGGTATTCGAGATGCATTAAATTCTGATTATTATATAAATAGAGGCGATTTATGTACTGCATATGTTATGTATGAGAAAAAAATGGATTATTTAAAGGATAAAAGATGCGAGCCATATAAATAATCTCCTCAATTAGGCTATAAACAATTTTTATATTTATGTTATCCTAAAACTATGAAACGGGTTATTTATGTTATCTTAGTTTTATTAATTGTTTTAGGGCTTGGTAAAGCTTGTATAAGAGCGGATATTGATGAATCACAAATGCCGGTATTAAGACCTAAGGCAGTTACTATTGAAGAAAATTACCCTATAGAAAAAAATGTAGCAATAAATGGGATTGATTATTTGCAATCTCAGGCACCTGTCGGTAAATTTGGCGGTACTTTTGTATCTTCAACAATTGGAGAGGGGCCGAAGACTTTTAATCCGTTTAACTCAAAAGATAACATATCTTCTCAAATGTCTGAGATAATGTATGACGGTCTCGTGACAACTGATCCTGTCACAGGTGATACTATTCCTAAACTTGCCAAATCATTTACGGTGAATGGTAAAGAATATATTGTAAATTTGCGTCATGGTATAAAATGGTCTGACGGAAAGCCTATCAATGCAGATGATGTTGTATTTACATGGCAGAATATAATTTTAGACGGGTTTGGAAATACTTCAATAAGAGATTCTATTGTTATTGACGGGAAATTGCCGACTGTAGAAAAAATTGATGATTATACGGTTAAATTTGTAACACCTGAACCTTTTGCACCGTTTTTAAGAATGTTATCTTCTCCAATTGCGCCGAAGCATATTTTTGAACCTGCTGTAAAAAAAGGAAAAGCTTATTTTGACGGTTTTCTTTCTACAAATACGAATCCAAAGGATTTTGTGACATCCGGAGCATTCAGACTTAAAGAATATGTCCCGGCACAAAGGGTTGTGTTTGAAAGAAATCCTGATTATTACGTTATAAATAAAGAGGATAAAAAACTGCCTTATTTAGATAAAATTGTATATTTAATAGTAGGTGATATAAACAATCAGGTGTTAAAATTTGAAGGCGGGGAATTAGATGAAATAAGCCTTCAAGGGGCAAATGTTGCACGTTTCAAAGAAATGGAAAAACATTCTGATTTTACTGTCTACAACATTGGACCTGATACAGGGACTATGTATATTGCAATGAATATGAATAATCGTAAAAATGATAAGGGGAAATATTATGTTGATCCTAAAAAGCAAGTATGGTTCCAAGATAAAAATTTCCGTCAAGCTGTAGATTATGCAATTGACAGAAAAAATATGGTGTTTAATATTGCAAATGGGCTTGCAGAACCTTTATTTACACCTGAAACTTTAAATTCAATATTTTTAAATAAAGATATAAAAGGTCATGATAGAGATATTAAAAAAGCAAAAGAATTATTGAAAAAATCTGGATTTGGCTGGGATAAGGCAGGACATTTAATAGATAAATATGGTAATCATGTTGAATTCGATTTATATACAAACGCAGGTAATACCGAAAGAGAAGCTATTGGGGTTATGGTAAAGCAAGATCTTGAAGATTTAGGAATGAAAGTTAATTTCAAGCCGATTGAATTCAATTCTCTTGTTAATAAACTTATGGCTACTTTGGATTGGGATATGGTAATAATGGGATTTACCGGTTCTCCTCTTGAACCTAATGGCGGAAAAAATGTTTGGTTATCTGACGGGACTTTGCATATCTTTAATCAAAGATTAGAAAAAGATTTGAATAGTCCTCGGTATGATTTTGAAAAAAGATTGGATTATTTGTATACGCAAGGTGCTTTAGCTACAAATTTTGAAGATAGAAAAAAATATTATGATGAATATCAGGAAATTGTATATGATGAAAAGCCTTTGATATATATTTATTCACCAATCAGAATTGTGGCTTTGAGAAACAAGTTCAAAAATATATATCCGACAAGTTTGGGCGGAGTTACGCATAACATTGAGGAGATATATCAAGCCGAGCAGAGGCACGAGCGGTAGCGAGAGGCGAGTAATCATAAACGTAAACGTTGAGTTTTCGTTTTGATTATGAGCGGTGCCGTTTAATGCGAGGCGCAGTTGTTAAAATAAGGAAAAACAAAAGAACATGCAAATTTTAATATATATTTTAAAAAGAATACTACAGACAATACCTTTGCTTATAATTGTTTCGTTAATAAGCTTTTTTATAATCCGTTTGTCACCTGTTGATCCTTTGGCAGAATTAAGGCTTAATCCGTCAGTTTCAAAAGAAACTTTGCAAAAGGAAACTGAAAGACTAGGGCTTGATAAACCTATTATTGTTCAATACGGGAAATGGGCAAAATCTTTTATAAAAGGTGATTTAGGTGTAACGTCAAATGGTGAACAAGTTAGTACTAAGTTAAAAGAACGTATTCCAAATACTTTGTTGCTCACTCTGATTGTAATATTTTTATCTTGGGCAGTTGGAGTGCCTCTAGGAATTCTTGCTGCTGTGTATTGGAAAACTCCTTTTGATAGAGCTTTAACTGTTTTGACTAGTATTGGAATGGCAATCCCATCATTTTTCTTTGCGGTTTTGCTGTTAATATTTGCTGTTAAAACTGGTTGGTTTCCGGTAGGAGGACTTACAAGTTCTAATTTTATGGAAATGACTTTTTCTCAAAAGTTTTTAGATATTACTCATCATTTGGTGTTGCCTGTGACTGTTTTATTTACATTGTCTTTAGCAGGTTTGCAAAGACAAATGAGAGGAAATCTTTTAGATGTTTTGGATAGTGATTATGTTAAATTCGCAAGGGCTAAAGGTCTTAGTGAATTTAAGGTTATATTCAAACACGCTTTGAGAAATGCTGTGAATCCTTTGATTACTCTTTTAGGTTTTGAATTTGCAGGATTGTTGAGCGGTGCCGCATTGACTGAATATGTATTTCAATATCCGGGACTTGGTCGTTTGATTTTGGAAGCTGTATTGAAATCAGATATAAACCTTGTTATGGCTTCTTTAATGATGGGGGCTGTGATGTTAATTATGGGAAATTTAATCGCAGATATTCTGCTTATTATTACTGATCCTCGTATCAGAGAAGGGAGTCAGGCATGATAAGAGATTTGATAAAACAATTATGGAAAGATAAATTTGCAAGAATTGCTCTGATTGTACTCGGAATAATCTATTTAGCATTATTTTTTGCTGATTTTATAGCTCCTTATACGAAAGATTTTTCTGACAGATCCATGGCTTATGTGCCTCCATCTAAGATTTTTACTATTGATGAGAACGGTAAATTTTCAAAGCCTTATACTTATAATTATAAAAGAGAATTTGATCCGTATGATTTAAAAATTGTTTATACTCTTGACAGAAGTCAAAAACATTATATTAAATTTTTCTCTAAAGGTCAGCCGTATAAATTTTTAGGCTTGATACCTATGAAACGCCATCTTGTGACAACTGATGCAGATGGTAGATTGTTTTTATTAGGTACTGATATTAATGGCCGAGATGTTTTTTCAAGAATTTTATTCGGAGGCAGAATTTCTATGACAATAGGTTTTTTGGCATTGTTTGTCCTGTTTCCGATTGGCCTTTTATATGGTGGTATTGCGGGATATTTTGGCGGTAAAGTAGATATGGTTATGATGAGATTTGCCGAAGCCGTAATGTCTATCCCAAGCTTTTATCTTTTAATTATATTGGCTTCAATTTTGCCTTCCGGAATGACTAGTGTGCAAAGATTTATGCTGATTGTAGTAATTTTAGCATTAATCGGTTGGGCAAGTTTTGCAAGAGTTGTAAGAGGTATGGTATTATCAATAAAAAATAGAGAATATGTTCAGGCTGCTAAATCTATTGGAGCTTCAAATTTTAGAGTTATTGTAAAGCATATTTTACCTCAGACTACAAGTTTTGTAATAGTTGCAATGACTTTGTCCGTTCCTTCTTACATTTTATCGGAATCCGGATTGAGCTTTTTAGGATTAGGTATTCAACAGCCTGATGCAAGTTGGGGAAACATGTTAAAAGAAGCTCAAGAATATACAAATATAATCTATCGTCCTTGGCTTTTGACTCCAGGTTTTTTAATTTTTATTGCTGTATTGGCATTTAATCTGATTGGTGATACAATAAGAGATGTGCTGGATCCAAAAAGCAAACAGCAGTAGTCAGTGATAAAGGGTTTGAAAATGGAAACTTTGTCTGGAATTTTTGATATAACTTTGGTTATAAGAGTTTTGTCATCAGTTCTTTTAGGCTTTGCAATTGGTCTTGAACGTGAGATGACAAATAAATATGCAGGTTTGAGAACTAATATTTTAGTTTGTCTTGGAGCTTGTTTATTTACAATAATTTCTATTTATGGTTTTCCTGAGGTATCTGTCACAGGCGATGAATTAGGAACTCGTGATACTGCTCGTGTCGCAGCTCAAGTTGTAACTGGTATCGGTTTTATAGGTGGTGGTACTGTATTAAGACATGGGGCAACTGTTTTTGGATTAACTACAGCAGCAACTTTGTGGGTATCTGCAAGTATTGGTATGGCATGTGGTGCCGGAATGTATGGGCTTGCTCTTGTTGCTACTGTTCTATCAATTCTTGTACTTGTATCTGTCAGACTCTTTGAAAAAAATGTACTTATTTCAAGCACAAAAAATACAAGACGTCTAAAAATGAGTATTTCTTGTCTTAACGAAAATTCAAATGATATTTATGATTATATAATTGAAAATAGCAAACATTTAAGAGAAATTTCAAGAAAATTAAACAAACAAGATGATAACTTGACTAAAATTGTTGTAATACTTGATTTTGTTGGTCGTCACCCTATTCAGGATTTATATAAAAATTATCAAAAATTAGAAGGAATTGAATCAATTTCTATTCAAGAATTTAATGAATAGGAGTGTAGACGATCCACCTGCCACTTACGTTTTATTAAGAATAATTTTATTATTCTTTAATTCTTTCAAGAATTTCTTCTTTTTTAATTTCAGGTCCAGGCATATTTTGTTTCATTTTATATGTCAAATATTCTTCGCTGTTTGTTTTTAGCATATTTTTATTTCTTAAGAAATTAATTGCTTCTTTTGTAGACATCTGAGTTAAATTTTTAGTTTCTTGAATTGTATTTGCAGATTGATGTTTTATAACTATTTCTGCCATATCTTTTGCAGCATTTGTAATTGCTACTGCCATTTCAGCTTTAGAGGAATCTTCCCAGCTTTTGTCTCCGTATTTTTTATCAAAGAATGATTCTACTAAATCTTCAAATGAATTTTTAGCGGAATTTTTTGCTTTGTTTAAATTTAATTGTGTATTGTTAGGGATGATATTGTATTTTCTTAAAATGTTGTCTGATAAAGCGTAGAATGTATCAATATTCATAGAATTGATTTTTGTTTTGTTGTCAAAGAAGAATGTTTTTAGGTCTTTTTCTACTTTTACAAGAGCTTCTTCTTTAGAAAGACCTTGAGGTAAAATTGCATCTTGTAATACAATATTTGCTAAATCTTTAGTGTTTCCGTTTTTAATAAAGCCAATAACTTTTAATGATGCCATTGCTTGTTCTTTGCTTAATTTAATTGTATTTCCGGTATCAATTAAAGTTAATAATTTGCCTTTTCCTGATTTTAGTGCTTGTAAATTGATGAAAATGTTTCCCGGGTGAATGTCTGCATGGATAACTTTTCCATTCTTATCTACTTTTGCAAATTGTTCTACTTGTAAGTCAATATATGTTTTTAGTAATTTTTTAATTTGTGAAGGAGTCATATCAAAGTCTTCAAATTCTGGCGCTCTTGATTTGATTTTCTTCATTTCTTCTTCATATTTTTCAATAGTTGGTTTTACCCATTCTATTTCAGGGTGTTTTTTTGCATATCTTCTAAAATATTTTAAGCTACTTTCGCAGTTGTAATAATCAACAAGAGTTTTTACGCTTATGCCAGGTGCTTTTTCCATTACATATATTCCCGGCTTAGCTTCCATTGGAACTACGACATCTGCGACTTTGCTGTGTTTTTTCAATTCTTTTGCAGCGTTCATTTCGTTTACGAAATCCACTTCTTTTGAAATTCCTTCTGCTAAATCATTGATGTTTTTAATTAAGTATTTTTGGTTGTCATCTAGTTTATCTAAAGGAGTATCTCCTGTTATAAGTTTAATAAATTTTTCTTTATCTTTCGCAATTTTTTCTGCATTTATGCCATTTTTTAGAACTTTAATACAAACTTCTTTGCCTGATGAATCTTTTGCTAAATAAGTTTCAGCCACTGTCCCTACTCCAAGAAGTTTTGATACTTTGTATTCTGGAGATCCCCAAAGTTTGTTAATATGTTCTTGAGCTTCTTCAAGTGTTCTTGTAGGCGGACAATTTTCTCTTAGTGCTTCAGAGATTCTTCCATATTGGTTGTATTCTCCTGATAGCAAACCTTTATTTTTGATTTGTAAAAATTTGACTGCAAATATATTTTCATCTGTCAAATCTTTTATAATTCCATCCATATTGTCACTTAAATATAGTTTGTCAGATTTAACTATATTTTGAATAGCTTCAGAGTTAATCATTAAATCTTCAAGTTCTTGGTAAGCTGATTTTGAAGATGGTAAGTCTGGAAGTTCTAATTTTACATCTTTTAGCTTATCTACAACTTTGTCTAAATTTTTGCCTAAAACATGGCTGAAATGAGCTGTTTTGAATGCAGGTACAGCTACTGCAGCTGTAGCTATAGTGTTTACAACTGCATTATCTTTGAATGATTGTGCAAAATCATTTAAAGACTTATCTTTTTTATCTTTATTGTTTGTTGTGTATCTAAGCCCTGTTGTTGCTAAAATATATGCAGGAACTCCGATTATGCCTCCAGCTAATGCTGTTACAGGTGCTAAAATTCCGTTTGCAGCTCCTGTTAAGAAGTTTTTGAAGTTAGTTTTTCTTCTTTCTTTTCTTGCTTTTTTCTTTGCTGATTTAAGTTCTTTTTTATCTGTGAAAGCTTTTTTATCAACTTTAAATTCTTTAGAGCCTAATCTTTCAGCTTTTGTAATTGTTAATTTTGTTATGCCGCCAACAATTCCAAGAATAGGAAGCATTAGCATTGTAGCTTTAGTTTTTGATTTTAGAATATCTTCAATTAATTTAAGGCGTTTAAATTTAATACTATCTGTATTTTCTTTTATATTTTTTATAAATTGTGGCAATGCATTTAATTTATCTTGAGCTTGGTATTTTTTTATAAAATTGTTGCCTAAGTAGTAACCGCTAATAGTAACAGCTGTAGTTGCTGTATCTGCAAATGCTTGTACTGAATTATTTTGAGAGTTTTTATATTTTGTAATTGTATCTTTTATGTTTTCTTCAGAAATTTCGCCTTTTTCAAACTTGTCAATTTCTTTTTCGACAGCTTTTGATCCAAGACCTATATTGGTTTTATTTTTCAAAAAATTGTAGAATTTTCTTATAATACCATTGTTCTTTTTCTCTTTTACAAATTCATCTCTAATATTAGAATTTATAGTTGAACTTTGTGTTGTTGTATTAATTTTGTTTTCAATTTTTACATCATTTTTTACAAAGGAGGTCTGCACTTGAATAATAACCTGAAAGAATCTGCTTTACACTACCTCTCGTCTCCTGCTTTCAATAAGAACACTTTGGTTGATATTACAGAGATTCATGTACGGTCAGAATCCGATG
>CAJMDF010000011.1 GCA_905212085.1 uncultured Clostridium sp. | reverse complement strand
ATTTTTTAGAGAAAAATAAAAAAGGAAATTTCTTGTATTTTTTCTATATTTTTTAGGTAGCCAAAAAGTTATTAATTTAATAAGAATTTTCTTCAATTTCAGATAATAAAACATAAAATAATAACCTCAATTTGTTCATAAGTATGAACTATTATACATGATTTATAGTTTATTATCAAAAAATATTCACATGTATGAAGTTATTTTAAAATTATGACTAATAAAGATTTCAATAAAATTGTATGTAGCAGAATATTAGAGCTTAGAAAAAAGCATAATTTTAACATAGAACAACTTGCCTATCAAAGTGATATATCTAAAGGCGGGTTAAGTGAAATTGAAAGAAATATGAAAGAACCAAGGTTATTTACAATTTTGAAAATATGTAGTGCTCTTGGAATTACTATGAAAGAATTTTTTGATTTTGAGGAAATTGATAATTTTTTAAATCAATTATAGACTTTGCATTTTTTTGTTTATTTGGGCATGAATTCTATTTGCTCGATAGAGATAGTTTGTTAGTTTTTCATAATTTGCTTTCGTTTCGCCATAAGGAACTTTCATTGCAATTAGTTCATCAACGTTTTCATTGATGCTTGTTAATGTGTCTAAAGAGTCGCTTAAATCTAAGATTGATTTAACTTTTTTAGACATCCTTGCAATAATTTTTCTTGATACAAAACGTGCAAGTCGATGTATTGGAGAAAGTTTTGGTTTACTTTTTTTAGATGTAATTACATCTGTAATTTTTTCAGCCACATTCCTTTTAGAATATTGTTCTTTTAAGTCTGTAAGTTCGTTTTCAATTTGTTTGGCTTGAATTTTTAAATCCATTACATCTAGAAGTTTGCCTAATAGTTCTGCACCTTTTATTTTGTTGTTAAGGTTTTCTAGTGCTTCTTCTTTTTCTGCAATAAGACATTCCAATTTCAAAGTTTTATCGTCTAAATCTTTAAACGAATTGTCATTTAAAATATTTAAATCATAATCATTTAATCTTTTGTTTGAAAATAAATTGTTGTTCATGTCTTTACTGCGTGAGCGGTTACGCTCTTATTTCTTATGGTTTCTTGTGAAGTTTTACCTATTTTCTAGGTGGCGGGTGGAGCGGCTACGCTCTTATTTCTTATGTTTTTTTGTGAAGTTTCACCTATTCCCTAGGTGGCGGGTGGAGCGACTACGCTCCTATTCGATTGTGTATACTTTTTTGTAATAAAGTATTGTACCTATTATTGTGAGTACAATGTTTGGCATCCAGGCTGCCAAGAATGGCTGTAATGTACCTGCTTCTCCGAAAGATATAGAAAGTGCTCTTATCAGATAATACGCAAAAATGATTAAAATACTGAATAAAAATCCTCTGTTATATCTTACTCTAGGAGGTGTTATTGCAAGCGGTACACCGATTAGTACAAGTGCGATTGTTGTCAATGGTAATGCAAGTTTGTCGTATAATTCTATATGAATTGCATTTCTTTCTTTTTCATCTATGTGATTGTGTCTTATGTAATCAATCAATTTTGTGAAATTCATTTCTTTTGCAACATTTTTGTTTAATTCTTTTGACATATCAAGTCCAAATTTTACAACTGAGCTGTCAAATAATGTTGTATTTAGAATTTTTCCTTCATCGTCTACTGTGTATACAGCGCCTTTTTCAAATTTCCAGCCTTCAGGTGAAGTCTTGCCTTCATCTGCTTGTAGAACTTGAATTGTTCCGTCTTTTGCGGTATCAAGAACTGTAATATTGTGTAAGGTTTTATTTTCGCAGTATCCTACATAGAATAAACGTTTAATACTCCCGCCATCGTTTAATTCTTTGAATACGAAATTTTGTTTTCCTTCCGGGATATTTTTTTGTCCTAAAGACCATAGAGCAAGGTCTTTTGATTGTTTAGTCATTACAGGAACGACAGTTTCGTTTATTACAAAGCTGCAAATAGACATTAAAAGCGCGAAAATAAAAATAGGTTTTGCAACTCTGTTTAATCCTATGCCGCAAGCCCTCATGACAGTAATTTCAGATTTCAAACTAAGTCCGTTTAAAGTCATTACGGTAGCTAATAAAACTCCCATTGGAATTGTCATTACAATTACTTGAGGAAGGTTTAAGATAATCATCATCAATGCAACATTGAATGGAATTCCGAATAATGAAATTTGCTTGATTAAAGTAATAAATGTATCAGAGGCAAAAATAATTGATGTAAATACGCATACACCCATAATAAACATTTCAATTATCTGCCTTAGAATATATTTATCTAACAGTGTAATTTTTCCTGAAAAATCTTTTTCTATTTCTTGTACTTCTGCTACCATATAAATAATAATAATTGAAAAATGTTTATTAATCAAATATTGTAAATATTTTTCGTGATAAAAAAGCTCCTTATTCTAAAGGAGCTTTTTTAATTATTTATTAAAATCTAAAAGAATTTTTAGAGTATCTTTTTCTTTATTTTTTTCAAATGCTTCGATTGCATCATCTGCTTTGTATCTGCCTGAAATCATTGGCGAAAAATCTATTTTTTCTGATTTCAAAAGTCTTAGGGCAGCTGGGAATTGTCCGCATCTTGAGCCTAATACTGTAATTTCATCTATTACAATAGGTGCAAGATTAAATTCCTTAGATGCTGCTACTGTGCTTTTTAAAACAAGTACTCCGCGAGGTTTTGTAAGCGCTAGTGCTGTTTCAAAACCTGAAATTGAACCTGTTGCTTCAACAACTACATCATAAGTTTTTTCAACTTTCAAATCATTTAAAAGTTTTGTCTGAACTCCTTGTGCTCCCGCAATATCAAGTTTGTTTTGGTGTTTGCCGACAAGAGTTACATCTATATTTTGTGCATTAAGTGTTAATGCTGTAATCAATCCCAATTTGCCGTCGCCTAATACAATTACTTTTTCAAAAGGTTTGATGTGTAATTGTTCTGTAATTTCACAAGCTGCAGCTAAAGGTTCTACAAATACGGCCTGTTCATCAGGGACATTATCAGGAACTTCAAAAAGAACTTCCAGAGGCATTGTAAAATATTCTGCAAATACTCCGTCTTTTCTCCAGATCCCTAAAGTATGACGGTCAGGACAATGACGGTATAATTTTTCTGCACAATATGGACAATCAGGTTTTTTGCAGCCATAGCTGATTTCTGCTACGACTCTTTTCCCTAAAAGTGATTGATCTTCGTCATTAATTTCTTCTACAACTCCGACTGCTTCATGACCTAAAATTCCTTTATAGCCCATATAGCCCTTTGTAATTTCATAATCTGTATTGCAAATACCAGCTAAAGTTACACGGATTAGAGCTTCTCCTTTTTGAGGAATTGGCTTTTTATAATCGTTTACTAATTTTAATCCTTCATCAAATACTACTGCTTTCATTTTTTCTCCATTTTATTTATGAATATTCATAATTCCTTTGTTATTGAATAGTTATTATGAGGGCTTTGCCCGAAAGAATCCAGTTTTTTCTATCATATAATCTGGATTTTATATGTTTACAATTACTTTATTTTTCTAACCTTCTGCAACTACTGTTGCTATAAGGTCTCCATAGCTGTTCATAGAGCCGTCTGTTTCTTCAACTATGTAATTATAGCCTTCTTTACCTTCGATTGCTTTTTCTGCTTTTTGTAATGCTTCATCATAGTCTTTTGTTTCAGCAACTAATGTTTTTGAAAATTCTGAATGATTTTTAATAGTATAAATGTGATACATAATTTCCCCTTTCTTTGTTTTTTTTGAGGTTTGGAAGTCAGTTTGTCTTCTGTTAGCTGAATAGCTGAAAGGACTTCTATTTCTCTTTCTGTTCTATTTTTTCTTTTAATTCTAACACTTCATATTTAAGTCTGTTTAATTCGCATTTTATAGGATCAGGAATTCTGTTGTGCATCAATACTCCGTTTTTGTCTATAATTTTCCTGTGAACGACTCTGCCTGGTACTCCTACTACTGTAGAATATTCAGGAACATCATCTACCACGACAGAGCCTGCTCCTACTCTGACATAATCGCCAAGTGTTATATTCCCTAATACTTTTGCTCCTGCTCCTACGATTACACCATGGCCTAATGTCGGGTGGCGTTTGCCATGTTCTTTCCCTGTTCCGCCTAATGTTACTTGCTGGTATATAAGAACATCATCGCCAATTTCTGTTGTGGCTCCAATTACAACACCTTCTCCATGGTCTATGAAAAATCTTCTGCCGATTTTTGCTGCAGGGTGAATTTCAATTCCTGTAATAATTCTTGTGATGTAAGATATAATTCTTGGAATTAACGGGATATGCCATTTGTAGAGTCTGTGAGCAAATCTGTATGCTATCAGGGCATGAAGTCCAGGGTAGCATAGGATAACTTCCAGTAAATTTTCTGCGGCAGGATCTTTGTCGTAGATTACCTGAATATCTTCTTTTACTTTTGTTATTCCTCTTTTTAGTATTTTAAACATTTTTTATTCTCACATATTTCGTAAACATATTTTTAAAATTGGAGTTAGAGATTATATCAATTTTGCGAATTTACGTTTACCTGCTTGCAATATTACGCTTTCAGTAAAGTTGAATGTATAAGCCATATCGGTAATTTTTTCACCATCTACTTTTACACCGCCACCTTGAATTAAGCGTTTTGCTTCGCCCTTGCTTGCAGTGAATTTTATTTCTACTAGGACATCTAAAATGCCTTTCCCGTTCATTCCTGAAATTTCTTCAATATCGTCAGGAATACCTTTGTTTGATACAACATTAATAAATGCATCTTGTCCGTGTTTAGCACCGTCTTCTCCGTGGTATTCTTTTGTGATTGTGTATGCAAGTTTCATTTTAATATCACGAGGATTTACTGAACCTTCTGCAATTTGTTTATCAATTGTTTCTAATTCTTCTTTTGTCGCATCTGTCAATAAACTAAAATATCTTGAAATCATGTTATCAGGAATACTCATTAATTTTCCGAACATATCCACTTCGCTGTCTGTTAGTGAAATACAATGTTCAGGATATGTTTTTGACATTTTAACAACACCGTCTGTACCTTCTAAAAGAGGTAAGAGCATAACTAATTGAGGATATTTTTTCCCGTATGCGGCTTGAATATCTCTGCCTAAAAGTGTATTAAATCTTTGGTCAGTTCCGCCAAGTTCTATATCAGAATCAACTTCTACAGAATCATATGCCTGCATTAAAGGATAGAAAAATTCATGGATTGAAATTGGACGTCCATCTGCGTATCTTTTTGCAAAGTCATCTCTTGTCATCATCTGAGCAACTGTTACTTGAGCTGACAATTTTAACAAGTCAGTAAAGCTCATTTTATGAAGCCAGTCAGCATTATTCACAACTTCAGCATTACTTACGTCTAATACTTTTGACATTTGATCGAAATAAGATTTTGCATTTTCTTCAACTTGTTCTTTTGTTAATGCAGGACGAGTTTCAGATTTCCCTGAAGGATCTCCTACCATTGCAGTTGCTCCACCTACAATTAAGACAATTTTATGACCTAAGCTTTGAAATTCTCTTAATTTTCTCATTACAACAGTATGCCCGAGATGTAAGTCAGGTCTTGTAGGATCCATTCCTAGTTTTACTCTCAAAGGAGTGTTTGTATCGTGTGAATGTTGTAATTTTATTGCTAGTTCTTCAATTCCGCCAGGTAAAACTTCAGCATTTCTTGTTAAATGTTTTGCTTGTTCGATAAATTCTTTTCTTATTTCAACCATTTTTTTCTCCAATTATTATTAATTTCTGTAAAATAATTATATCATGAGCAAAAAAATTTTTTTACGAGCATTAGTGCAGATATGGATAAAATTAATAATATATCTTTTACGGGAATTGAAAATATAGCGACTATAAGATTTAGAAGATCTAAAAATACTATTTCAAAAAGTCTTTCTATGGTTTTAAAAGATGATTATAATGGAAAAGATTTGACTGCATATAATGATATGTTAAACAAAATAGAATTTGTAAAAAATGATTATAAAAATATTAATGGTCATAATATTTTAAATATTGAATGTGTTAAATCAAACTTTGGCAAAATTGTATTATTAAATGGGAAATTAGTTCCGGTAAATGATAAAAACTTATCGTTTTTTTCTTATTTCGCAAAATTAACTAAAAAAATTGCGGCAATGAATAGTAATAATATGATAGTAGATACAGATTATGTTTCAAAACAAGCTGATAATATATTAATTTATGGCGAAAATTTGTCAAAATTAATTTCAAATTCTAAAGGATTGGAAAAAATTAATCAATCTTTTTTTGATAAGGAATTAGTTAAAGAAACTGCAAACGAATTTAATAATTTCTTGCAAGCGATTATGAACAATTATTTTGGAGTTAAATAATAATGGATAAAATTTCTTTTACAGGTATAAAAAATGTTAGTCATTTTGCAGAAAGTTTTCTAAATTATAATGACATTCAGACAGAAGAAAGATGGTTGAGTGCAGAACTGACAGGTAGGGATTTGCATAAATTGCAGCGTGCAATGAAAAGAAGTAATTTGCCAAAAAATTGTTATACAAATCCCGTAAGAAATAATTTTTTGAATATTAATACATATTCAATTCCTGATGAAGATGCTATTGCTATAAATAATAATCTTCTTGAGGTTAAAGATGAAACTTTGCCTATGTTTACTGAGCTCGCAAGAATTACAAGAAAAATATTCAATAAAAAAGATTCCAAGTTTGTCTGTGATGATAAATATCTGGATTCTGATTGTTTTAATAAAGCTCTTTTTATGGATAAAAAAATTGATGATCTAACATCTACTAAATTTCATATGGCTTCTAATGTAAAAGACGGTGCTAAAAAAATAAATAATATTATTCAACGTGTTATGGAAAGATATTTTAGTGAATAAAAAAAAGACCGGATAATACCGGTCTTTTTTCTAATTCGTAATTTCAGCAAGTTCTTTTCTCAATTCAGTAATTTGTGAGTTGTAATATTCAAGCCAAGTTGTTTCTTCATCTTTTAGAGATGGTTCTGCAATTGCTCTAATTCTTTTTTTATCTAGTTCTTCTAATTTTTCTAAAATTTCATTTGACTTTATTGCATTTTGAATTTTTAGTTGTTTGATATTAATTTCATCTTCATTAAGTTTTTTCCAAACGTTATTTTCAAACGAATATTCTGTTTCATCTACTGCAATTACATTATTTTCAAAAAATATTATTCTTTTACCTTGATTTTGTTGCATTAATAATTCGTGCCAATATGTATCTGTTATTTCTATTGCACCTTCAAAATTTTCTTCATAAAATCCGTAATCTTTATTATTTTTAGTTCCAAAATATTTCATTTTCCCTCCTCTATCTTAAAAACCTATTGCTATCCAGTTCATATAATGGAATATACCGCCTGTTCCGACTGTAAAACCGGTTAATGACTGCGAAGTAAATCCGGTATCACTTCTTTCATAAGATGATCCGTACCCGTGTTTAGTAAATACAGGACAGGCTACGGTTGTATATGCTATAGGGTAAACTATTGATGTGCCTACTCCATATGACCATTGTATTATCAGATTGTTAGTAAGTTTTAAATATCCTGGGGTATTTCTTCTTAGTATCCCATTTTGAGAGTACCAATTAGACCAAGCTGAGTCGATAAAATTACGAGTAAATATTTCAGGATTTTGGTCTTGGCAAATCCAGATTTGTTTAATGACAGAATTTTCGTCACCGGTTACAATAAGCATACCTTCAGTTCCCTTTGGAATATTTGTAGGTGTGTATACTGATGTAAAAATATATGTTCCTTTAGTTTTATAATCGTTTAAATCAGTTCCAGATTCAGTGACTGTATGTTCATTAATTAATTCTGTTTTGTCTGCTTTTGTTTCTAATATTTCTTTTACATCTTCTATATCCCCTGAAGCAGTTTTTTTGTTAGCCTCAATTACATTCGCTAGAGCAATAAAGTTTGCATTCACTTCTCCTGCTTTTGCTTTTGTGCCGGGGATAAAAGAATAAGGTATCATTGAATTAGCCATAAATTCCCTTTCTGACTAATTTAATGAATAATGTTTTTTATAAAAGGCGTTTGAATAATCAATTATACCACGTGTTTGCAAAATCCGTCAATGTTGTGATAAAATTTTTTTATGGCAATTGGTGTAGATATTGAAGATATAGAAAGATTTAAGGGAAAATCTGAGGATTTTTTAAATAGAGTATTTACTGATGTAGAGTTAGAATACTGTTTAAAATATTCTAAACCTGAAAGTCATTTAGCTGCTCGTTTTTGTGCAAAAGAAGCAGTCGTAAAAGCTCTTACGGCTTTAAATATTGAAAATATTTCATACAAAGATATAGAAGTTTTTCATAATGAAAAACATTGTCCGCAAATTCGTATTTTAAAACCAATTGATAAAAAAATTATTTTTCAATTAAGTTTGTCTCATGACAGAACAAAAGCAATAGCTTTTGTTACGGCTGAATTACAATAGCTTTACTTTTTTTATACGAACCGAAAAATCTTATATAAGTTGTTTTTTCTTTAATTTGCTTTATAGTTTCCATAATTTTCGGATTATGTATATGTCCGTCAAAGTTTACTATAAAAATATATTCTCCAAATTTATTTTTAGAAGGTCTTGATGCGATATAAGAAAGGTTTATGTTATTTTTCATGAAAATTTCTAAAACATTTAATAATGCTCCAGGTCTATTTTCTGTTGAAAAAGCCATTGATGTTTTATCATTGCCAGTTTCTTCAGTTTCAAAATCTCCAATTAATATAAATCTTGTCTGATTACTTTTATCATCGTTTATATTTTCTTTTAAAACATTCAAGTTATAAGTTTCAGCAGTTTTTTTGCTCCCTATAGCTCCATATGTAAGATTATAATTTTGCAGACTTCTCGCAGCTTCTGCTGTACTTGGAGCTTCTATAATATTTACATTAAACGGGAGTTCATTGTGTATGAAATCTTGGCATTGTGCGAGTGCTTGAGGATGTGAAATTATTCCTGTAATTGATGAGAACTCTGTAGTTCTTGCTAAAAGACAATGATGTATTGGCATATAATGTTCTGATAAAATTCTAATATTAGGATTTTTAGTAACCATAAGATTATCTAATGATTCTCTTACAGTTCCTTCAATTGAATTTTCTACAGCAAGAACTCCTAGTGAATCAGGAGTATCATCTACATATTCTACAACCTGTCTGATTGTTTGTAATGGAGTAGGATATGCACTGATGTTAAATTTTTTACAAAAATGGTCTTTTGCCATTTCTGTGAATGATGCTTGCGGGCCTAGATATGCTATTGTTTTTACTGTTTCTAAATTTAACATTTGCGATTACTCCTTCTTTTTAATATGATTATAACAGAAGAAAATATTGAGGCAAGATTAATGAGTGAAATTAAATTTGGAACAGACGGCTGGAGAGCTGTTGTAGGAAAAGATTTTAATGAAGAAAATGTAAGAACTGTGATTAAAGCTATCGGGAAATATGTTTTTGATAGTTTTGGATTAAATAAAAAAATCATAGTAGGTTACGATCCGAGGAATATGGCTTTTGAATTTGCATCACAAGCAGCTGCTCAGTTGGGTGATTATGGTTTTGAAGTTTTGTTGTCTGACAAAATTATTCCTACTCCTGTTTTAGCTTATAATGCAAAACATTTAAATGCTTGTGCTGTGATGTTTACAGCATCTCATAATCCGCCTGAATATTTAGGGATAAAATTTATTCCTGATTATGCAGGACCTGCGACATCTGATATTACAGATGAGCTTATGTATAATTTAAGTTTGCCTTTTAAATCTCAAGGGATAGGTGAGGTTAGAAAATATAATTTTTCTCCTGATTATTTCGCTCAGATTGAAAAGCTTATTGACTTTGCAAAGATTAAGGATTTTGATAAAAATATTATTTTTGACGGGCTTTACGCTGCAAGTATAGGTTATTTTGACAAATTATTAGATAATCATAGAATTCAATATGACAGTTTGCATATGTTCCATGATGTTAAATTTGGGGGTGGGATGCCTGAGCCTAAGCCTAAATATTTAAAAGAATTAATTGAAAAAGTTAAATCTACTCCGAATTCTGTAGGTTTTGCGAATGATGGTGATTCCGACAGATTTGGAGTAATTAATGAAAATGGTGAATATGTTTCGCCAAATGAAATTATTGCAATTTTGCTGATGCATTTAAGAAAGCATAAAAACTATTCCGGAGCACTTGTAAAAACAGTAGGTGCAAGTCTTTTGTTGAATAGAGTTGCAGAAAAGTTAGGCGTTGAAGTGGTTGAAACAGCTGTAGGGTTTAAACATGTCGGGGAAGCAATGAGAAAATATAACCCTATCATTGGCGGAGAAGAATCAGGTGGTTTGAGTATTCAGGGACATATTCCTGAAAAAGACGGTATCCTTGCGAATTTACTTATTTTAGAAGCTATGGCTTATGAAAATAAATCTTTAGTTGATTTGCAAAAGGAATTGTATGATTTTGTAGGTTGTAAGTTCTATAATGATAGAATTGATAAACGTCTTGATAATGTTGATGAAATCAAACCGATATTGGAAGAATATAAAAATAAAACTAAAATCGGAGATTTTGAAGTTAAAAATATTGATACAAAAGACGGTGTAAAATTGTATTTTACGGATAATGCAAGTTGGATACTTATTCGACCTAGCGGTACAGAGCCTCTTTTAAGAATTTATTTTGAAAGTGACAGTAAAGAAAAATTAGTATCTATGATAAACATTTTGGCATAATGCTTCTAAAAATGATCTGAATATATTAGAAGTAATTCCTTGACCTGTTTGGGTACAATATTCTTCTTGTTGTGCCTCTTTTAAAAATTTTTCTAAATCGATATCATTATTGGTATTCAAATTTATAGGTTGAATTTTTTCTTTTTTCTTAAAATGAGTTCTGACTTTTTCAAATTCTCCATAATCAAGAAAAATGCCTCCGCATTTATAGCAGGTATCAATTTCTATGCCGAACGCAAAAGTTTTAGCCATAGGAGTCCCACAAGCAGGACAAATTCTTGTTTGAGTTGTATCAACAGGCATGAAATTTTTATTTTCCAATAGAGATGTAATATCGGTTAAGTTTGCATCTGCTGATGAAAATTCTTGAATTTCTTTATTATCAAAATAAATACCGCCACAACCTTGAGAGCATATGTCGATATTAATTCCTTTGTTTGGAATAAAAACTTTTTGCATTTCGCTTCCGCAAGCGGGGCATTTAATATCTTGTTGAGAGTCTGACATTTTATTATCTTCCTATAAATAGTTTGTCTATAAATTTTAAAAATTGAGAACGAGTTGCAAGATGTATATTATGTTCTAATTCAAGTTTGTCAATTTCTTTCCCAAATTGCTTGTAAGCGGAGGCTAAAAAGTCCTGTCTTCTATCTTCTTCTGTAGGGTATTGCTCACGCATTTTTGTTAATTCTCCGTGATCAAAAAATTTTGATCCGCAACTATAGCATTCATCAATTATGATTTCATTTTTTATGCTAACAGAATTTTTAACCATTTTATTTCCGCATAAAGGACAAATTCTGGTCTGAGATTCATCTGTTGTGTTAAAAGTTTTTCCTTCAATTGCTTTTTTTATTTCATCAATATTTTCATCTTGTTCATCAAAATGTTTTAATTCCTGTGCGTCGAAGAAAATTCCCCCACAGCCGTCTAAACATATATCAATCATAGTCCCGCTTTCACTCATCGGGATTTTGTGCATTATTTTGCCGCAAGCTGGGCATTCTATTTGTTCTATTGTATCTGACATATAAAGCTCCTTTATTTTTGTGTGAGTTAATTTTATCATTCGTTTTATATACTGTCAATAAAAAACCTCCTTTTTAAGGAGGTTTTTTATTGTGTTATTTTGTTTCTGCATTTTCTGACAGATTTTTTAATATCGTATAAGATGCATCCCATCCGTTTAATCCGCCTGTTGCTTTGTATTTAGCAATTTGTTTTGCTCTTTCTTTTTTTAATTTAGCTTGTTCTTTGTTGAATTTTTCTAATTTCTTTTTATCAGCATTGCGTTCATCAATTGTTGGTTGGATGTATGCTAAGAAATTTTTGTATTCTTGACAATTGTACCCTGCTTTTACTTTTGAAGGATAGTTGTATGCAAGGTAATCATAGATATACATTGTTCTTTTAAAGTTGTTTGGTTGACTTTTTAATAAATCCATTGTAGACCCTGGCATTTTACCTAATACAACAATCATAGCTAATGGGTTATATCCTGCTTGAATCATTAAATCTACACCTGTAATATCAGCATTCATTTGGTCTTTTTCAGACATGTTGTTAAGTGTAAATTCATTTGCAGCAAGTGCTGTCGTTTCTAAAGATGTGTCAATAAAACTTCCGGCAATTGCTGAGGTAAGGTTTGAAACTAATTTTTTCTTAGAAGCATTTGCATTAATTAAAGCTCCGATTTCTTGAGAGATTACTGCTGCTACTTCATTGTCATTACCTGTGTAACTTAAATTTGTTTTGTTAATATACAATTCATTGTTAGCGTTAGAAGTGCTATTTGCAACTTCAGTTTCTGTAACTACAAATTTAGTGTTTGTAGGCAGGCTGTTTTTTGATAAAACTTGTTGTCCAACTGTAGATACTCTATCTACAGCACTCCAAGTTGCAGCAAATGATGGTACTGCAAGTGATGCTGCCAAAAATAGTGATAATAAAATCTTTTTCATTTTACCCCCTTTGGTTTTGAGATTACCGATTTTTAATCTACAAATCTGAATTTAATAAGTGCAATTATTGCATGAATTCCGTCTTTCCAAGTTATTTTTTTGCCTTCTGCAAATTCTCTTCCATAGTATGAAACAGGAAGTTCATATAATCTTGCACCTCTTTTTAAAACTTTAGCTGTAATTTCAGGTTCAAAATCAAATCTGTTTGATTTAATTTCAATTCCTTTTATAAAATCAGCTTTGAATGCTTTGTAACAAGTTTCCATATCAGTCAAAGTTGAGCCATATAAAACATTTGTAAGTAGGGAAAGGAATTTGTTGCCAAGTAAGTGATGGAACATAAATGATCTTGAAGGTTTTCCGCCTGATAGTCTTGATCCATAGCATACATCAGCTTTCCCGTCTAAAATTAGTTTAACTAAAGGTTCATAATCCACAGGATCATATTCCAAATCCGCGTCTTGAATTACTATAATATCTCCTGTTGCTTCCTTAAACCCTGTTCTGAGAGCTGCGCCTTTGCCTTGATTGTATTCGTGATAAAGAACTTTGTACGGATATTTCAAGTATAATTCTTTTGTGCCATCTGTTGAGTAGTCATCTATTAAAATAATTTCTTTTTGCAGTCCGCAAAAGTTTGCTTTTTCAACTTTTTCTAAAATTTTATCCAAAGTGTTTACTTCATTATATACAGGTATTAAAATTGAAATTTTTTCCATACAAGCTCCATTAAAAAAAAATTTGTAATATTCTCAAAAATATTGTACAATAAAAACATACAGTTGTAAAAAGTTTTATATGGATTGAGAAAACAAAAAGATGGTTAAGTGTGACTTGAATAGTATTAAAAAAGGTTTGATGCAGCTTGAAGATAAGGATTATGATGGTGCAATCGGTTTATTTTCTAAAATAGAAAGAGCTGCAAATAAAGAAAATGCTGTAGATAAAATATCTATAGCACTCAGTCTTTTAGGATTATCAAAGTATTTACTTGATAAAAATAATTATAACGACTCTTTAAAAACTCTTAATGATGCTAAATATATGGCAGAATATGCGAAGAGTAATACTGCCAAAATCGTTTATGAATATGCTCAAGGAACAATTTGTTTTGGTGAGGGTATGAGAGATGTTGCATTAATTCATTTTGAGAACGCTAAAAATATTGCCGTAAATTCAGAAGATGAACTGTCTATTATCGGTTATGTATTAACCAGAATAAAACAAATCAGAAACGGTCTTGATTTTACATTACCTATAAAAAGTGATCCATTGGTATCACTTGTAAAAATCGGCCGTTCTATTACTGCGGTCACTGACATAGATGTTTTGTTAAAAGTTATTGCAGAGGAAACTAAAATTGCCATCCAAGCAGACAGATGTACAGTGTTTATGTACGACAAAGAAAAAAACGAGCTTTGGAGTAAAGTTGCTTTAGGAATGGACAGTCAGGAGATAAGATTTCCTGCAGATAAGGGATTGGCAGGTTATGTTGTTAAGACAGGAGAACCTTTAAATATTCCAGATGCTTATAATGATTCCAGATTTAATCCGGATATTGACAAAGAAACAGGCTATCGTACAAAAACTATTTTGTGTATGCCGATTAAAAATAACAATCAGGAAATTATCGGTGCTTTTCAGGTCTTGAATAAGTTAAGCGGTGTATTTACAAAAGGTGATGAGGATTTACTGGCTGCAATAGGAGGCAGTGCATCTATTGCATTGGAAAATGCTCAATTATTCGAACAGCAAAAAGAATTATACAAAGAACAAAAAGAACTGTTTGAAAGTTTTATTGATACATTAGCAACCTCAATTGATGCCAGAGATAAGATTACTGCAGGTCATTCAAGCAGAGTTAAACTCTATGCAATGTTGCTTGTGGACGCTTTAGGTTGTGATGAAAAATTTAAAGAATTAGTTGAAAAAGCTGCTATTTTACATGATATAGGTAAAATAGGAATTCGTGATTCTGTTTTGCAAAAAGAAGGTAAGCTTACAGATGAAGAATACAAACATATTCAAGAGCATGTAAGAATTACTCATGATATTTTGGAAAAAATTCATATGTCTGAGGATTTTAAAACAATTACGGAAATAGCTTGCTCTCATCATGAAAAATATGACGGTTCAGGATATTACAGGCATTTAAGCGGAGAAAATATTCCTTATGGCGGACGAATTTTAGCTGTTGCAGATGTGTTCGATGCTATTACCTCAAGACGTCATTATCGTGATAAGATGCCTATTCAAAATGTTATTGATATTTTATTGTCAGGTAAAAATAAACATTTTGACGGGAATTTGGTCGATATATTTTTAAAAATATCTGTTGATAAAATTATAAGAGTATTTTTAACAGAAAATCACAGTTGTTTCAAAGATGAGGATTGTGAACTTTTAAGCCATTATAATTTACTTGATATTAGGAATTTCATAATTGGTGAAAATGTAACAGATGAGCAAAGACATGTAGCAGACTTGTTTAATTTTTATTATTCAGGGAATATAAATAAAAGAGAGGGTTGTTAATTTTTTATGCAAAAATTGTTATGTATACTTACCATAACTGCATTTACCGCGACTTGTGCATTCGCTCAAGACGGGTATGATGCTATTCAACCTGCAAACCCTCTTTCTCCGCTGCCAATGCAAGTTAATACTATTGCTTTACCTATAAAAAAAGCTACTCTTACTCATAACAGCGTGCATAACCAATATGTGATTGCTTTTGATAGATTTATGCAAAGTAATGTAAAATCTGCTTATATGGATTTTAAAAATTTAATTGAAACAATGGATAATAACGATTATGCTTATATGAAAATGGCTGAAAATATGGCAGACATCGGTTTCTTTAATTTATCAAGTCTTGCAGCTTCTAAAATTGATGATAAAGAATTATCTGATTTTTTAATTGGTGATATAAATGTGTATTATTTCCCGTCTAAAAAATTAAGGGTTGATGATGAAATATATTTAGGCGAGGTATTTTCAAATATCATTTATAATGATCAAAGCAAAGAGGCTACTGCTGAGCTTGTTAAAAATACTACATTATTGTCTCAATCAGATTATGCTAACTATATTGCAGCTTTAGGATATTTAAAATCAAATGATATAATTAATGCAAATACATATATTGATAATGCAATTAAAATGAATGCCCAAAACTTGAATTATAAAAAGTTAAAAGCTGAAATTTTGTCACAAGGTAAAAAACCTAAAAATGCTTTAAAAATGATTGAATATATCAGATCTCAAAAATTGTATTCTACTGATTTTATTCGAAAAGTAAATTCATTAGAGCAGTATGTGCTTTACAAATCAGAAAAAGAATATTCTAAAAAAATGTACCATTTAGGGTATTATTATTACTATGAAAGAGAACTTGCAAAATCAATCAGAACATTACAAGGTGCTTTAACTACCAAAAAGAAAAACAATAAAGATGTATATGCTCTTATGTCAAGAGTATATTTTGATATGAATGATTTTGAAAAAGCCCAAGATACTGCTATAAAAGCTCATAAGTTGGATAGCAATAATTATTTGTCACTTTCAGTTCTTGGTGATTTGAGTTATAGAAACAAAGATTATAAAACAGCTTTAAAATATTATAAGGATGCAGAATCTAATAATAAAACTTCCTCTATGAGTTCAGTAAAAGTTGCTCAAACATATGAAAAATTAGGTAAAGAGAAAAAAGCAGTAGAAATATATGAAAGAATTTTAAGGACATATTCAGACTGTTATGTTGCATATTATAAAATAGCTCTTACTGATAAATCAAAAGAAATAGCATACCTTAAAAAAGCAATTGCTATAAACGCAGACTATAAAGATGCATGGATAGATTTAGGGCGTGTAGCAATTGAACGTCAAAATTATTCAGAAGCTAAGAATTATTTAGGTGTTGCAAATTATATTGACGAAAAAGATTTTAGATATTATTATTATCAAGGATTGATTGCAAAAAATCAGGGAATGAAACAAATAGCAGAAAAATATTTTAAAAAATCGTTATCATTAAATCCTGATTATGTACCGGCAAAAGAGGAATTAAATATATGAAACAAAACATTCTGATAGTAGAAGACCATGAATTGACAAGATTTGGATTAAAAACGACTTTTGAAGGCGTAGATTTTATTGAAAATATCTATGAAGCTGATTCTGCTGAGAATGCGATTCAAATATTTAATAATAATAAAATTGATATTATTATCATGGATTTAGGCTTGCCTAATATGAATGGTATTGAAGCTACGAAACAAATTCGTTCTTCAAATAAAGATGTTAAAATTATAATATTAACATCTCATAATGATGAAAAAGAAGTCTTAAACAGTTTGAAAGCAGGAGCTAATGCATACTGTTCGAAAGAAATTAATCCTCAAAGACTTGTCGAAGTTGTACGTTCTGTAGCAGATGGTGCAGCTTGGTTTGATCCGAGCATTGCACATATTGTATTAAAGGCTACGACAAATTCTCCGTCTTTTGATAATGACAATAACAGAAAAGATTACGATTTAACCTCTCGTGAAGCTCAAATTTTAAAACTTATGACAGAAGGATACAGCAATATGGAAATTGCTCAAATTCTTGTGATAAGTATAAATACTACAAAAGCTCACGTTGCAAATATTTTGCAAAAATTAGAAGTAGATGACAGGTTACAAGCTGCATTAAAAGCCCTAAAACACAATATTGTATAGATAAAAATAAAAGGATTATAACAGATGTCAGAATTGACAAAAGTTCTTTTGGTTGATGACAATTCCAAATACTTAAAAGATGCTCTGCCTTTTTACGGGTATGAAGTGACAGTTGCACTTGATGGAGTTCAGGCATTGAAAGAACTTGCAAATGCAAGTAACAAATTTGACATTGTACTTCTTGATGTTATGATGCCTAATATGAACGGATGGGATACATTAAAAGCTATCCGTAAAAATGAAAAAACAAAACATTTACCTGTAATAATGCTTACAGCAGTTAATGAAGACCAGAAAATGGTTACAGGCTTAAAAATCGGTGCTGACGATTATATTGTAAAGCCTTTTGTACTTCCAAATCTTTTAGCAAGAATGGAAGCAGTGCTAAGACGTTCTATTCGTCAAAGAGAATTATCTCAAGATGTTACGCAAACTCAAGTCATCGTTGATCTTTTAACTTCAAAAGAAAAAGAAGTGTTACAAATGGTCGCAAAAGGGGAAAGTAATAAACAGATTGCAGATAAAATGTTTGTGAAAGAAGTTACGGTGAAAACTCATTTAAACAGTATTTTCAAAAAACTAAAGGTAGCTAACAGAACTCAAGCAGTATTGCTTGCAATGCAAGCTGATCTTGTAAAAAATTAATATATGAATTATATAAGGAGATAAGATGATAGATTATACAAAAGAAGAATTAGTCGAATTACTAAGAAAAAACCCCGAAAAATTTAATGAATGGAAAGCAGAACAAGAAGAAGTTGATTTATCTGAAGTTGATTTTTCAAATATAAACCTTTCAGAAATAGATTTTTCAGATGTTGACTTGAATTCAAGTTCTTTTGCAGATTGCAATCTTTCTTTTGTAAATTTTAGCAATACCGATTTAACATCAGTTGATTTTACTCGTGCAAGAGTTTTGGAATGCGATTTTACGGATGCTTTATTAACAGGTGCCGATTGCAGCTATGCAGAAATGACATATTGTAATTTTTCTGATGCAGATATGGCAGGATGTATTTTGTCAGAAACTGATTTATCAAATTCAGATTTAACATCATCAGTAAACCTTCATGCAAGCCGTTATGATGAAGATACTGTATGGCCTGATGATGATATGTTGCCAGAAGATTTTGATTCAACAAGTCATAGAGATTTGTCGGCATTGCAAGATGAAGATGAAGTTACTGTATCTTCTGATTGGTAAGATTTTATAAATCTTGAAATTATAAAAATGGTCTGTTATAATTTATATATAACAGATCGTTTTTTATAAGAAAGGAGCAGTAATGGAAAGATTTGACTCAAAACAGATATCAACATTCTCTATTTTGAAAAAATCAAGTATCACTTTATCTCCTTGCGCGTTATTCGGGGGGGGGGCAATTTAAAGCTTGTCTCACAGGGCTTTTGCAGGGTTGAAAAAGAAATAAAAAAATATCAAATTGGAGATGGGAATCATCGCGTTTTTGGTTTTACACTTGCAGAAGTATTGATAACATTAGGCATCATTGGTATTGTAGCTGCAATGACAATGCCTACTTTAATAGCTCGTCATCAAGAAAAAGTATGGACAACATCTTATTTACGTGTGTATTCAACTTTAGAAAATGCATATAGACGTGTTCAAGAAGAAAATGGAACTTTTGATAATTGGGCAACTTTTACAGTAACTGATAGTGGAAATAGAAGAAGTACAGTTAAAGCTAAAGATTTATATGAATATATGATAAAGCCATATGTTGAAGTCAACGAGGCTTATATACCTAAAGATGGTAATTGGGATTGGATTGGTCGTAATAGTAATAAATGCTGGCCTGAAAAATCATATTATTTAGATAAAAGCCCTTATAGTTCAAATGCTAACGGTGAATATAGAGCACGACCAGCAGTAAGTTTAAAATCAGGGGAATGTATTGTTTTAGGATATGGAAATGGAGATTTTATCGTTGATTTGAATTCCCAAAAAGGTCCAAATACTCTGGGAAAAGATCAATTTGTTTTTTCTTTTGATTACAAGCAAAAAGAGCGTATAAAACCTGGGAATTACGAAAATTGGTGGACAGATAGTGCAAATTATTGTGATCAAAGCGACGCGCATGGATGGATTGCAGGTATATCTTGCGGCTTTTGGATAGCTCGTTATCACAATATGGATTATTTACACCTTCCTTTTGATGAAGTAAAAAAAAGATGGAGTGGCGGAGTCTGGTAGTGAATTTTTTGAATATAGTCTTAATATTGAAAATATAAAAATATTTTGTTATAATTTATATATAACAGATCGTTTTTTATAAGAAAGGAGCAGTAATGAAAAGATTTGACTCAAAACAGATATCAACATTCTCTATTTTGAAAAAATCAAGTATCACTTTATCTCCTTGCGCGTTATTCGGGGGGGGGGCAATTTAAAGCTTTTCCCACAGAGCTTTTGCAGGGTTGAAAAAGAAATAAGAAAATATCAAATTGGAGATAGGAATCATCGCGTTTTTGGTTTTACACTTGCAGAAGTATTGATAACATTAGGTATCATTGGTATTGTAGCTGCAATGACAATGCCTGTATTAGTTGCAAATTATCAAAAAAAACAAACAGTTTCACAATTAAAAAAAGCTTATTCTACATTTGCTCAAGCATTGGTTCAGTCACAGTTTGAAAACGGAGATTCTTATGAGTGGGAAACAACTGAGCCTACAAGTTCATATGATGATAATTTAAAGTATTTTGAAACGTATTGGAAACCATATTTAAAAATAGTAAAAGTATGTAGTACAATGTCTGATTGTGGTTATAATATCCCGGGTTATGCTAGTCTTTCAGATCTTGAACATTATTATTATTATGGTCAAAGAACTAATACTCCAGGTTTTATTTATGGAGATGGAACTTATGCATATATTCGCCCATACAGTGAAAATTCGACAGCTGACAGTCCAAGAAAATTGCAACTTTTGTCAATTGATATAAATGGTCCTAAGCGTCCTAATGTAATTGGTAAAGATGTTTTTCAGTTTCAAATTGATATAAATAAAGGAGTTATTTCAGGTTATCGTGATAAGGATGATTGTACAATTAATAATATAAAAATAGATACAGAAAGAGCTCGTGCTTGTGGCGGTAAAATATTATCAGATGGCTGGGAAATAGCAAAAGATTACCCTTGGTAGTCTCAATTTGTGGTAAAACATATCTGGTCTTTTAACTTGACTACGCCTTTTCAGCACGTACAATAATTCTTGTATATAACCGAAGGGAGTATAGAAAATGTTGGATCGTATACAAGTTACAAAAGAAGTAGAAGAAATGTGCTGTGTAAAACGCGGCGTTAAAGGCGAGCCTGCTCCTATCCCTCAAGAAGGTGATTGGACAAAAGTTAAAGAAATTAAAGAAATTTCAGGCTTGACTCACGGTTGTGGATGTTGTGCTCCACAACAAGGTACTTGCAAATTAACTCTTAATGTTAAAGACGGTATCATTCAAGAAGCACTTGTAGAAACTATCGGATGTTCAGGTATGACTCACTCTGCAGCTATGGCAGCAGAAATTCTTCCTGGTAAAACTATCCTTGAAGCATTAAATACAGACCTTGTGTGTGATGCTATCAACGTTGCTATGAGAGAATTATTCTTACAAATCGTTTATGGTAGAACTCAGACAGCTTTCTCTGATAACGGTCTTCCTGTAGGTGCTGGTCTTGAAGATTTAGGTAAAGGTCTAAGATCTCAAGTTGGTACTATCTACTCAACTAAACAAAAAGGACCAAGATATCTTGAACTTGCTGAAGGATATGTTCTTGAATTAGGCCTTGATAAAAATGATGAAATTATCGGATACAAATTCGTTCACATGGGCAAATTTATGGATGCTGTTAAAAAAGGCATGGATCCAAAAGAAGCTCTTGAAAAATTCACTAGCACTTACGGCAGATTTGCTGAAGCAGTTAAAAAAATTGATCCGAGAGTTGAATAATAAAATAGTCATGCTGAATTTTTTCAGCATCTAATTGACCTTGAAATAAATTTAAGGTGACGTATTAAAAAAATTAATTAAGAGGAAATAAAAATGACAGTAAAATTTGAAGGACAAGACAGACGTCAAGCAAAATTAAATAAAGTTCTTCCTGAATATGGCTTCAAATCATTAGAAGAAGCACAAGAACTTTGCAAGTCAAACGGTATTGACGTTGAAGCAATTGTTAAAGGAATTCAGCCTATTGCATTTGATAATGCTGTATGGGCTTATACATTAGGTGCAGCTATTGCTTTGAAAAAACAAGCTAAAGATGCTGCTGAAGCTGCTAGTTTAATCGGTGAAGGCTTACAAGCTTTTTGTGTACCTGGATCAGTTGGTGATACAAGAAAAGTTGGTCTAGGTCATGGTAACTTAGCTGCTATGTTATTGAGAGAAGAAACTCAATGTTTCTGTTTCTTAGCAGGTCACGAATCTTTCGCAGCTGCTGAAGGTGCTATTGGTATTGCTAGAAACGCAAACAAAGTTAGAAAAAATCCTTTAAGAGTTATCTTAAACGGTTTAGGTAAAGATGCTGCTTATGTAATCTCAAGAATTAACGGTTTCACATCTGTAGAAACTAAATATGATTACAAAACTGGCGATTTAAAAATTGTTAAAGAACAAAGATTCTCTGATGGTGAAAGAGGAGAAATCAGATGCTATGGTGCTGATGATGTATCAGAAGGTGTTGCAATCATGATTAAAGAAGGTGTTGATGTATCAATCACTGGTAACTCAACTAACCCAACTCGTTTCCAACACCCTGTAGCAGGTACTTACAAAAAATGGTGCTGGGAAAACGGTAGAAAATACTTCTCAGTAGCATCAGGTGGTGGTACTGGTAGAACTCTTCACCCAGATAACGTTGCAGCTGGTCCTGCTTCTTACGGTATGACTGATACTATGGGTAGAATGCACGGTGATGCTCAGTTTGCAGGTTCTTCATCTGTTCCTGCTCACGTAGAAATGATGGGTATCATTGGTATGGGTAACAACCCAATGGTTGGTGCTACTGTTGCAGTTGCTGTTGCAGTTGATCAAGCTCTTCGCAAATAAGAATTTGATTTATTAAATCTAAAAAGTCATCTAAATTTATTTAGATGACTTTTTTTATGATTTTAATTAGTTTTTAAGATATTTTTATATTATTCATAATACAAAATGTTGATAGTGCTTTTTGAGCTTTTTTTAAGTCAGAATTAACATATGCATTTTTAGTTTGTTTTATTAGTTCTTCAGCTTGTTCATACATTTTTTCAGCACCCTGTAAATAATCATTTTGTTCTGGAGATTTGATAAGTCCTAATTCTTGAAAATATTTTCCATATAAAATATATAATCTTGATAATAAATCTTTTAAATTAAATTTTTTGGCAACAGATATTGCACTTTCCAGATTTAATTTAGCGGATTCAAAATCAGATGTTGTAATTGCACATTTTGCTATTACCATTTTTAAAAGTATTATAAAGAAATAATTGTCAATTTTTGGGTTTTGGGCTACTTCTAGAGCTTGTTCAGCAATTTCTCTGGCATTTTCAGGACCTTCTGTTATCAATGTTGCATCTGCTATTAAATACCAAGTTAAAAGTGCTCCTAATGCCATTTTTTCTTTGGCAAAATATGCTATTTGATCGTTGTATATTTCCATTGCTTGTTTAGTATTGTCATTGTCTTTAAATACTTTACCAAGTAATGTTTTTAATATATTTTTTGTAAAATTATCTCCGTTATTATTTGCAAAAGTAACTACTTGGAATAAATCTTCTTGAATTCCATCATATTTTTTTCTAAAGAAATTATTTATAATATTTATGAAATTCCATCTTAAAATAGTTTCATTATCCATTATGTTTTCTTGGTAGGATTTAAGGACTTCTTCAAGCATTTGTTCTGAAGCTTTAAAATTTCCTTTCATTGTATTTGCAAAAGCTAGAGTTAACTTGCATTTACATATAAACAATTCATCTTGAATTTGATTTCTTTCTATTATGTCGAATAATATTGTCAAAATCTCAAAGGATCTGTCATTACCTTGGATAACTAGGGCATTCGCAAGTATTAGGTATGTTTTTAGCCAGGTTTCATACATAAACTGTAATTGAGGATCTTTGGGATTATGTTTTTTACTAAAATATTGGTCAAGTACAGGCATTATTTCTGTATCTATCATATTTATAATTTGTCCGCTGTTACCAATATTTAACAATGCATTAAGTTTTGTTGTTTTTATTAGTGCTGTATCAAGTGTATTTTCCGGTTTAACTTTTTTTAAGACAGTATCTACACATTCAACTTCTCCAAAGTAATTGCCTGTTTTTCTGCAACAAGAGGAAAGGTATGCCAAAAGTTCAATTTCTTTGGGGCTGTTACCTATTGCTTGAGCATTTGAGATGGCATCTGGAAGGTATTCTATTGCTTCTGACGGATTAGAATTTGCAAGAAGTTTTCCTAATCGTTCTGAAATATTATAGCGAATTTTTAGAGTTTGAGTTTCATCAAATTCATTTATTAAAGCCATAGATTGCTTTTGGGAAATTGCATAAAGATTTAAATCACCTATGTACGAAGCAAATCGGGTATTTTTTGTCCAAATATCAAGTGCAAGTTCCGGTTGTTTTAGATTTTGTGCTATTATTCCAAGAATTGCGTGAGAATTCAATGTGAAACTTGTTAGATGTGTAAATATTTTTTTATTAATTTCTTTATATGTATCATCATTTTTTGCTGTTTTAATAATTGTTTCCCACAATGATAGTGAACTAAATTCACAATATATTTCGTTAACTGGTGTAATGTAATCCATTTTTTTTAGGTATATCATAACATCTCTGAAGGTTGTATCGTTTACTTCAAAGATTTCTTTTACAAGATTCATGTTAATCTTATCCCCGATAATTGCAGAGCCAAGTAATATATTATATGCAATTGGGTTAATATGAGCTAGAAGTGCAAGTCTAAATTCCAGCAAACCTGAAAATGTTGTTGCTATTTCAAATTGTTGATCACTTAATTGACAATCAAAACACAAATCTAAAGCATGGTTGATGTATGACGGATTGCCTTTGCTTATTTTATAAATATCTTGAAGTTCAAATAAGTTTAATTGTGGAAAGCCTTCTATTTTGTTTATTTTTTGTTCTACAAGTGTATTTATTTGTTTAAATTCAATGGGGGCGATTCCGACATCTAAATATATGTTTTCATTAGGATGTGATGGAAAATAGAAATACCCTTTAGCTGGTTTAGGTTCATTGTATATTAATAAAAATTTTAAGTCATTCCATACATTTACTTTTTTTATATAATGACTGATGAATTCATATGAAAATCCGTCTATAAAATCAAAATTATCGATTACGATTACAAATCTATTATTAGCTGTAATTTTATCAAATATTTTGTTTAAAAAATTGAATGTTCTGTTTTTTGAAGCAACAATATCTTCAAAAGTCCCTTCTTTATGAGGGTATAGAAAATTTATTAGATCAAATATTTCATTGTTATTTAGTTGAGGAAACTCGTTTTTAAAATATTTTGATGCATCTTTTTTAAACTGTAAGTTGTTAAGGCAAAAATTTGGTAAGTTAAAAATATTTAATAAAATATCTTGAATTAAGCCGGCAGGTGTTAGTTGGGTTATAGGAGTACATTTACCGTATAGCCAAGAAAAATTCCTTGGTTTTAATTCTTGCATAATCGCTTTTAGGACTAAACTTTTCCCTATTCCCTTTTCTCCGCTTAATGATAATATTTTTTTATCGTTTGATAATAAGCCTTTAATTAATATATTTTTTGCACTTTGTTGTGATATGAGATTTGCAGGATATTCTAATTTTATTTCTTTTTCTTCAATAATAGGGGTATTTTTTTTGAAAGTATATCCGCATTTTCTGCATTTTGTTGTGTTAGGAAAATTTACACTATTACAATTTGGACATTTTTTTAGGATTTCTGCACCGCAATTTTTGCAGGTAAAATCGAATATTGAATTTACCGTATTACAATTTTTACAAATTAATCCTGTGCGAGCATGACAATAAGGACATTTAAGCGCATTATCAGGAATTGTTTTTTTGCATATTGGGCATTTCATTATTAAAAAATCCTAATTGAAAGCTTGTTTTACTTTTTCCATAAGCTTAAATAATCTTTTTGAAACTTCAGATTGTGATAAATTTAATTCTTCTGCAATTTCTTTTTGGGTCATCCCTTTTTCGTATCTTAAATCATATAGTTTAAAATAGTTTTTATCTGGACTATTAGCATCTATTTCATAAATAGTATCTATAATTTTTTGCAGAATTTCTTTTTTTATTGCTAAATCTTCCGGAGTATCTTGGATATCTACATTTCCATATGTAACTTCAATTTTTGAATAATCTAGTGAATCTGATTGTTTTGTAATCGTATCAATAGGTTGTTCTTTTGTAGACATATAACCGCTTCTTGTTCTTCTGAGGCGGCCTTCATTTTTTAATACGTTAAGAATAGATGTTGTTGCAATCTTCTTTAAATAAGCTTCCAGCGTAATATCAGAGCTTACTGTTTTAACGATTAAAAAAGAGCGTTTACAGGTTTCATTAAAAAAGTCATCATACAAATCTTCGTTATTAGCGAATTTTCTATCACTTTTTATAATTTTTTCTATTAAATCTATTTTATCTTGAGCTAATTCCACTATTAGGTTTCCTTGTTCTTACCACATTATAACATAATTAAAAGTATATGATAAGACCTAAATTAAAATCAGGGGTCTTAATCGCGTCAACAGGCGGTTTTACGACGTTTAAAGTATCTTTAACAGATTGTAACACAATGTTATCAATTTGATTTGAACCACTGCTTGAGAGTACTTTTGATTCTTGTACACTGCCGTCTTTATTGAGTTTTATATTAACTTTTACTTGATTTGTGTATGCATATTCTGTAGCCAATAATAAGTCTGCAGATAGTGATAATTTTATACTTTTTCCTGCAGTTCTAAGATAATTTTGGAATTTGTTATTATATGATAGATTACTTGGTACATCCCAAACTAACTTATCAACATTGATATATGAACTTGGTGTTTGTTTTGGTTTTGTTGCTGTATTTTTTAACTCAGATATTGTTTTTTGTTTTTGTACACTTTGTGTTTGATTTTTGTTAATATCCGGAGCATTAGTTGCTAAAATATTGTCTGTATTGCCATCTGTTTCTTGATTATCTAAATTGTCATTTGTTGTGTCGTTTTCAGATGTTTCTGTTTTAACAGGTTCAAGGTCTGCTGCAGAATCATTTTTAGGCTTCAATACCATTACTGCAGATGCGGCTGCTATAACTGTAACTAGTGCTGCGGTAATAAGAAGTTGTTTTTTATTTGAGGAGCTTTTTTTATTATATAAAGCAGCTCCTGGGATTTGTTGTTGAGGAAAATCCATATTATCAATTTCATCGATGTTGTCCAATTCGTTGTCTGATGTGGTATCAGTATCATTAAATAAGACATCTATATTCCCTTCATCCTTAGTATTATCAGTTTCATGTGGGTTTGTGCTATCATCAAAGTTTAATAATTCATCAATATTAGTATCATCATAATTTTGTTTAGCAATTATATCAGATAGGTTATCGTCTGATATTTGAGTATTATCTTCTGTTGTAAAGTTTGAAATTGTTGGGATGTCATCAAAGGATGTTTCTTTTTCTTTTTGATTTATGTTATCAGAACTATTAATATTGTTAGGAATTTCTTGATTAGGTGTAGAGTTTAATACATCATCAATTTGTGATAACAAATCATTTGATGAGATATTTTCGTTATCATGCGGGATATTTTCATCAATTCCTAAATCTTCGATTGCAATATCATCTATATTATCTGATGACAAGCTTTCCATTAAATTTTTCCCAAAACTGTCATTAGAAGTTTCATCTAGAGTAGGATCTTCTACAATTTCTGGCTCTATTGTATTTTCTAATGGTTCACTATTGACATCATTAATATTGTCAAAGTTGTTCTCATCTGTAGTATTCAATTCTTCATTGCTTATGTCGTTATTATCTTGTTGAGTATTTTGTATATCAATTGTTTCATCAGATGTGTCATCTAAAGATATAGTATCGTCCATGAAGTCATTTGGCTGATCTTCTTGAATATTTAGATTTTGTTCTGAATTTTGTGTTGAATTTTCTATATCAAATGTACTTTCAGTTTCTTCAATTGGTTCTATTGTATTTAAATTAGTCTGCTCTGAGGTTTCTTTTATATTTGGTATGTCAATATCATCAAATGATATTGTATTATCAATTGAATCTTTATCTATCTCAGGAGCATTTTTGATATTTGTAGTATCGATATCATCAAATGATAGTGTCTCTGGTGTATAGTTTTCTTGATCATTTGTTTCAATAAGGTTTGAGGTATCTATATCATTTAAAGATATGTGATTGTCCTCGATATTTATATTATCATCATTTTCAATGATATTTGTAGTATCAATATTATCAAAAGATATTTTGTTATCAATTTGTTCAAGAAAATCAGTTTCTTCATCTTTTTCAGGAAGTTCAACGTTTCCTAAAGAAATCGTTTCTTCTTCAATATTTTCATTAGGAGTAGAAGTAATATCTTCAATATTAGATGTATCTATGTTATCAAAAGATATTGGTTCAGTTTCCTGTGTATTTTCTGATGTCATTAAATCTTTTGCAATTTCTATCCCTGAATCAACAATATTAAGTGCTGTATCAGTCATATCTATTGCAGCATTTGCACTCGCTGCAGTATTTAATAATTCTCCAGTTGCAGCAGCAGCTGCGCCTGCAGCTAAACCTTCTGCAATAGAACTGCTAATGTTATCTAATGTATTTTGAGTTTTCTGATTATCAGTTGTTGTATTTGTTTGTTCATCAGTATTGTTATTTTCTAATGTTATGTTATCTATATTTTCAATTGGTTCGAGATTTAAGTCTTCAATTTGAGCTTCAGTGGTTAAATCAACACTATTTGTAATTTCATTATTTTCAGAAGCTTCTGTGGTATCTGTATTATTTTGAATTTCTTCAGCAGGGATATCTGTTATATTGTCAAGTTCATCAAGAATAGATATATCAGCTACTTGTTGTGAAGTGTTATTATCTTCAATAGGCTTTTTAGTAACTAAAGGATCTGTCATTGCTTTGTATGACAAAGTTTCAAAGTTCTCATATTCAATGAATTTATCTCTTAGTTCTGCACTTTTTGTAAGTTGTTTTATTAAGAATTTTTTATCATTTTCTGATATGTCATTGTCAGCCATTGATATAATAATTCTTTCAGAATTTTCAATATCTTCTTGTGATAATGATTCTGTAGTATTTCCCTTATGAGATTCAATATATTTTTTCAAATCTACTACAGAACTCAATTTTTCTTTTTCTATAAAATAATATTTATCATTAGCATTATTTTTATTGATTAATCTTGGTTCAAAAAATCCGAGGAATTTAACATGTGAAAAATCTTTTGCAAGATTGAAAACTAAATATATATCAGGTTCAATATTATATTCAAAATGAGATTTTGGGATAAATATAACATTTTCATCAAATACAACTCTTACATCAATATGAATATTTGGTAACATGATATCTGATATATCCATTTCTTCAAGAATTTTTTTGATTGAATGTATATTGTAAACATTAGAAACATCTATATTTTCTGAAGCTAAATATTTAAGAGCCAAATCAGCTCCAAGAGTGTTGATATATGCTCGGTTTTTAGTATCTTTGTGAGCGAATGCATTTGCTGCAACACTTGCATCTTTTTTGTCCTGATCTTCTATGTAAATTAATGTTTCTTGTTCTGTTACCATGTTAAAATTCTCCTCTTCTATTCAATAAGATGACACTCAAGAAAAAAATATTCCAATTTTTGTGTAAATTTTTGTAACAAATCTTGAAAAAGAATATTTTTTTAGACAAAATAAATTTGTCAGTCGTTTTAATCTTAGTGTGTAGTAATCAGTGCATGAAGATTCTGTTAGGTCTCAATCTCTGATAAAGTGACGGAAAAGTTAGTAAAAATAAATATTTGGTAATAAAAGGAGGTTTTCCAAAATGATAAGTTCTGTTTCTAATGTAAATTTCCGCGGTGATGCAGCACCTGTGAATGCTCAAGATTTAATTAATGCTCCTGGTAAATTTACAACACAACAAGCACCTAAGGCAGATGTCCCTGCTGATTCATTTGAAAAAGAAGGTGCTTCAGCTGAAAAGAAAAAAAGCAAAGCTCCTGCAATAATCGGTACAATTGTTGGTTTATTGGCAGCAACTTATGTTGGTTTAAGTATTGCAGTAGGTAAAAAAGCATTAACAAGAGCTGTCGCAGAAGAAGGTAAAGAACTTGGCTTTATGGGTAAGGTTAAAAACTTCTTTGTAAGTATTGGTGAAAGTGGTGAAAAACTTTGGAATAAAATTAGAGGTAAAAAAGTTGATGATGTAGATGGAAAACCTAATACTGATGCTCCTGATGTAAAGAAACCTGCAGATGAAGTGAAAACAGATGCTCCTAAAAAACCTGCAGAAGAAGTAAAAGCAGATGATACTAAAAAGCCTGAGGGTGAAGTAAAGGCAGATGATACTAAAAAGCCTGAAGGTGAAGTAAAATCAGATGATACTAAAAAGCCTGAAGGTGAAAATAAATAATAAAAATAGTATATAATTCAAAAAGCTCGTTTTATAAAACGAGCTTTTTTATTCTAAAAATTCGGATAGAATAATATTACTGATTAAAACCCCATTATTAGTTAGCTTAAATCCTGTATTAGTATCTGAAAGATACTTATAAGAAACATACTTATCAATAGTACTGGCGTACTTTTTCAGGAAATCTATATTAAATTTTTCATTTATTTTTTTTATATTTATTCCTTCCATTTTTCTAAATCCTAAAAATATTTCTTCTTCTAATTGTTCCTGTTTAGTTAATTTATGAGAGGATTTGTGTTGCATCGGATTATTTATATATTCAGCTAAGTTTGCTGTATTAAAGTAGCGAGTCTTATTTTCATATCCGTGAGCTGCTATACCAAAACCGTAATATGTGTTATTATCCCAGTAGTTAAGATTATGTTTGGATTCATAGCCTGATTTTGCGAAATTACTTATTTCATAGTGTGTAAAATTATTTTTTTCAAGTATTTCAATGGCTTTTAAATACATATCGGCTTGTGCATCTTCATCAGGAAGATTTTTAGGAGGATTTTTCGCAAAATAGCAGTCCTCATCAATTTTTAGACCATATAGTGATATGTGCTGAATATTAAGGCTGATTGCTTTTAGTAAATCTTTTTCAAAATCAGATAATTGTTGTTCCGGTAGTCCGTAAATAAAATCTATACTAATATTTCCAAAACCTGCTTTTTGAGCTTGATTTACAGCTGATATAACATCTTTTGCAAGATGTCTTCTCCCAATAATTTTTAGAATTTTATCATTAAAAGTTTGGCAGCCGAAGCTTAATCTGTTAACACCTGTATGTTTTAATTTTTGTAAGTATTCCAAAGTAATATTTTCAGGGTTGAGTTCTGCTGTAATTTCAGTATTTTTATTTGTATTGAAGTTTTTTATTAAATCGTGAAATTCTTCTGGAGTAAGTAATGATGGAGTTCCGCCTCCAAAATATAACGTATTAAGGATTTCATTTTTATAATTATTGTGGATTTCTTTTTTCAAAGCATCTAAATAAATCTCTTTTTGTTCAATTTTGGGAAATGATACAAAAGAGCAGTATTTACATTTTGATTTGCAAAAAGGAATGTGTATGTAAACATTTTTTGGCATACATATATTTTATAAAGAAATTTGATTTTTGCAAAATATCCATTAAATGATTGATGTGAAGTTAGAGTAATTATTCTATTGTATTTATGGGGAAAGCTCATCATTACAGACTTGAATAAGGGATAGAAAACTAAAATATGGGAAACGAAAAAATCAACTCAATAGATTATAAAGAATTGTATGCGCAATACAATTGGTTTTCTAATGCTTATCCCCCAGCTGTACAGGCTTCAAGTGATGAATTTTTCCTGCCAGGATTAAAGTTTATTTTAATAGGTATAAGCAAAAATATTAATACATTAATGGATAAGGATGCTTATTTTGTCACAAAAATCCGCATAGATAAATTGCATGATATGTTTTTCAGAACTTCTGAAAAAGCGATAGGGATAATTTTAGATAGAGTTTTAGGTAAACCAAATTCAAGATTTAATTTGAATAAATTAACGGATTTAGAAGCAAAAATTATTACGGCATTTAATGATTATATGTTTAATGCGACTTCCCAATTTTTAACGCAGGCCCCACCATCATTAAAACGTACAAATTTTGATGTTGTGCATTTGACATTCTTGTTGAAAGATGAGGATACTAATGCCGTTGCAAAATTTATTATTACATTACCTGATGAGCTTTTAGCCCCAGAGGCGGTAACCTCTCAAAGTGATAAATTTGATTATGGAGACTTTGCATCAAGTGTGATTGATGTTGCTGTGAAGGTTGGATCTACAAAGTTTAAATTAATTGATATTAAAAATATTGATGTAGACGATATTGTAGTTTTCGATAACAGTGATATTAAACATATGGTATTAAAGTTTAAGGATTATGAAACAGATATAAACATAAACCCAAACTTGGGACTGGTAATGCCAGTGGATAACGACGGAGGAAATGAAGAAATGGCAGGAGAAAATACTAATCTTTGGGATAGTATTGAAGTTGAGATGGATGCTCAATTTGATACCGTAAAAATTACTCTCGGAGAGTTGAAAAATATTGAAAAAGGTTTGGTTGTAGACCTGACATCTATCTATGATAATAAAGTAACATTGAGTGTCGAGAATAAACCGATAGCACGCGGAGAATTGGTAATTGTAAATGACAGATACGGTGTAAAAATTGATGAAGTTATTGCCAAAACTCCAAAGACTCAAAATACTCAGGTTGAATCAACACAAAATGAGGAAATAACAGAAACTCAACCTTCAGATTTTGATGAAAGTAATATGGAATTCCAAGAGGAAGATACTCCTGCTGCCCCAGCTCAAAATTCTGATGAAGAAGATGAATTTGATTATAGCGATTTTGAACTTGAGGATGAGGATATTTAATGACTTGTTAGTTTAAAACAATTTTGTTGAAGTATAAAATGAGGATATGTAAATGAGCGGATATTTAGTAAATTTCATAGTATACACAGCAGCGATGGTAGGAATAATCTTCTTAGCAGTTTTTGTGTATAAAAAATTTTCTTATTGCAGTACTTCAAGATCAAAATTTTTGAATATCGAAGAATGTATAAGCCTTGGTCCAAGAAAAGAATTGTTTGTAGTAAGAGCAGGACAAGAAAAGTTTCTTGTAGCATCGGATGTTGGGCGAACTTCTTTAATTTCAAAACTTGATGATAATTCTCCTGTTCAAAAAAATGAAGTTTCATCATCATCTTCAGTTTTAAAAAGCAATACAAATTGCAGTGTAGATGATTTGCCTACAATAGTAGATTTCCCGAGAACTAATCATAGACCTGCAGCACAAAAGAAAGTATTTAAAAATATAATAAATAAAGGAATATAAAATGGAAACTATTATAAAAGATATGAATCCTGTTTTACAAATGTTGATACTGATGACGGTATTTTCTTTAATACCGCTGATATTTTGTTGTATGACAAGTTTTTTGAGATTTGTCATCGTCTTTTCGATGTTAAAAACGGCAATGGGTACTCAACAAGTTCCTCCTTCTATTGTAATTGTAGGTCTTGCAATGATTTTAACATTTTATACAATGGGCGGAACATTTCAAAAAATGTACGAAATGGGTTCAGTCCCGTATCATAAGAATCAAAATATTGTGGAAGCAATTAATGAGGGTTCGAAACCGCTTAAAGAATTTATGATGAAGCAGACAAGGGAGAGTGATTTAGCATTTTTTATTGAAGCAACAAAAGGACAACCGCCTAAAAATCCTGAAGAAATTACTGTTTGGCAGGTAGCTCCGGCATTTATTATAAGCGAATTAAAAACATCTTTTGAAATTGGCTTTATAATCTTTGTCCCATTCATTGTTTTGGACTTAGTAGTTGCAAACATATTATTAGCACTAGGTATGTTTATGTTATCACCTACGATTATTTCTTTACCGTTTAAACTGCTGATATTTATCGCAGTAGATGGTTGGGCACTTATAGTTCAAGGGCTTGTCACGAGTTACAATTAGAAAATAATAGTAAAGGTGCAAAAGCTTTTGAACAAAGAAAAACAATATCTGTAAAGAGGATAAAAAGCGGGAGCGAAGCGACTTGCAAAAGTATAAAAAGATATAACAAAAATCTACAAAGAGGGTAAAAAATGGAAGTTTTAGTTGAATACTTAGCAAAAGGATTTTTAATAATGCTTGCAATCTCAATGCCTTGTGTACTTGTAGCAGCAGGCATAGGTCTTGTTGTCGGTATTTTACAAGCTGTTACTCAGGTACAGGAGCAAACTATTGCAGCTGCACCAAAGATTTTAGGCGTATTTTTGGTAATTGTAATTGGCGGTATCGGTTTCATAAACATGTTAAAGGGTTTTATGGTAGACGGTATGGCTATGGCATTTAATTTGGTGTCTAAAAATGATGCTTATGTTTTGCCTGCTGATTATTATAAATACACATCTCCTTTTGAACATGAAATGAATGATAAATTTAAAAATCAACCTTCAATGAATGAATTAATGAAAAATCCGGGCAAGGTGCCATTTATTGATCAACAACAAAAAACTAAGTATTACGCAAGTCCGCAGACTCCTATGCCTAAACCAAATTTTGTAGAAACTAATAAAATTCTTGGACGTTAATAGATGAAAAAACTGATATTTATACTTCCAATATTTTTAATCCAGCTTCAGGCATGTGCTTTTGAAGATTATATATTCACGTCTGACTCCCCTGTAAAATCTGTTTCTTCAAGTGATGAGAGTATTGTATCAGTTGTCCCTTTTTTTACAATAGATAATAAAAAAGATACTATTATTGTGAAAGTAAAAAGAGAAGGTAATGCAGAAATTACCGTAAAATTGTTTGATAAAGATGTTGTTGTAAAAGTTCAGGCAACAACTGATAAGACAATTTTTACAAACGGTGATGATTTTGTATTTTTCCCATTGGATACTCCGGAAGAACCTGTCGAAATTTTACCGCCGCCTGACATAAGAGGAGGTGATAAATAATGGATCAGATTATTCAAGAATTAATGAAGATGTTCCCAATGTTAAATGCTTATTTAGCTGCAGGAATTTTTGTATTTGCAAGACTTTTAGGATTCTTTAGATTGGCTCCTGTACTTAATAGAAAAGAAATTCCAAGTATGGTTAAATTGGGTTTAATTTTTCTTTTGACAATAATTTTAACATCTGTTACCAAACCTGATGTGCATATTATTAAAGAATCTTTTGCTTTATCTATATTATTGAATGTCGTTGTGGGGGCAATGATTGGTTATATTGCTCAATTAATTTTATTGGCAGTAGACGCCGGTGGAGATATGATAAATATGCAAATGGGTTTGTCTTCTGCTATGGTGTTAGATCCTACTACTTCTTCTCAGGTGTCAATTGTAGGGAAGTGTTTTCAATTATTAGGATTGATTATTTTTATTCAATTAGGCGGGGTATATTGGCTTTTGACAGCATTTATTCACAGCTTTCAAATATTCCCTCTTGATGCTACATTAATTCCGTTGCAGCAGATTGTAAATATGGATTATATGGTGCAATTGTCATCCAATGTTTTGTTTATGGGATTACAGATTGCATCTCCTATTTTGCTTGCTACATTAGGGCAGGATATTATTTTAGGTGTAATTTCTAAGACTGCTCCGCAGGTAAACGTTTTCCAATTGAGCTTCTTATTTAAACCAGTATTAGGTGCGGCAATTATGGTATGGATTTTGCCTATGCTTGTAAATATTATTTCTGATTACTTTTTATCTTTTTCAAAAATTATTTAAGATAGTCTTTAAAAAAGTTCATATCTATTAATTCAGCTTCTTTTACCAAATCCTCTTCAATTACATTGTTGATTTCTTTTTTGTTAGGGAAAGAATATGGATCTAGGACAAAATTTGAATAGCATTTTTTGTTGAATTGTGATTTTTTATGAAATAAATTAGGGACGACTTCTTTTACTTTGTAAGCTAGTCCGTAATTAAGCAATGTTCCGTATTTTTTTTGAGTTTTTTGGTGATATTGTCTTATAAATACGTCATAGTTTTGGCTTAATTTTTGTATTGCAGGTGAGTCTTCAAGTGCTTTTTGCACTTTTGGGGTAACATTTTTGAAATAAAGTCCGTTGAAATTTTGCCTGTTATGTGTATTTTGAATTTCCATATCACGAATAACGTATGAACATGAAAATTTTTGCTATGGATAATAAAGTTCTATAATGTCTGCTAAATCATATTGCCAATTTTTAAGTTGGTAGATTGTATTATCAGGTACGGTATTTTCAAGTTGTGCTAATACATTGTATAAAAAAATCTTTTTAACCTTAAAAAATAAACACCTGTCAAACTCCTCAGCAAAATCTAAAATCCAATGAATCATAAAACCATAAACCTTCTTTAATATATGCACTATATATAGTGCATAAAATATTATGTAAGGTGCAAACTGTCAAGATGATTAAAATAAATTTATAATTTTATTATGATTACTTGTAAATTAGATGATTTAATTTGGCAAAATAGAGTTACGGCAAAGGATATTGCTATACAAACAGGAATTGGCAGAAATACAATATCAAGGTGGAGAAATAATAAAACCAGTGCTTATGATGCCAAGACACTTGATTTGTTGTGTAAATATTTCAACTGCAAAGTTTCTGATTTATTAGAATTTACTCCTGATTAATCTTTAAATTTTTTACGAAATCGCCGATTGCAAAGGCTTCGACTGTTCCTACAACGATTTCAAAATCTTTGATTTCTTCTTGCAGTTCATCTTTCATATGGGCAAGCAGACCAGGGATTATTATTTTGCGATTTTTAACTTTGTTTGCAAAATCAAATTTTTTCAGAGTTTTTGCAACCATTTTGGCTGTAAATTTTTCTGCTGACCAAGCTGTCAAAACACTCATTCCCTCTGCAGGTGTAACGATTAGATAAGATGGAACAGGCAGACTTTCAAGTTCGTTTGCTACAGCAAAAAATGTAAGTGCAAAGTTTGTTGTCATAAATATCAATGAATTTTCATCAGGGTTGTTAAATTCATATATTTTTGATTCAACTTGTAATGGTTTTTGGGGGTCTGTAAAAATATTTTGTCGGAGCATCATTAGTGAAGTTAACAGTTCTTTGTCAAAGTCTTCAAAAATCAGCATATTTGCATATTTGCAAATATAGTATGATGCTTTAGCGCAAAGCAGATTTAAATCCTCTGTGTGTTTGAAATATACGCTGACAGGATCTGAAAAATTTTCATCTTTTTCAAGAACTGCTTTTTTTCTTATATTAATTAATTCATTTGATGTTTTTGTAAAGTCTTCATCAATGATTTCTTTTATCGGAAGTTTTTGAAATTCTTCATATGTAATACAATCAGTTAATGAACCGTTTTTTGTGATAATTAAATCAACTTTTAATTGTTCATTTACTCTTGTAATTTCAAATTCTTTGACTTGATTATATTTATTTTGCCAGTCAGGTTTTGCAAGATCAATTATAACCCCGATTGCAGTTTTGTTTATGAAAGTTTTTTCATGTCTGTATAAGACGTTTTCTCCTCCTATTTTTACACCGTTTATTTCAACAGTTTTTTGTGGTTGTTTCGAATTTTGTTCATAAATTTCTTTTAGGGTATCGGGGAGATATTTACATTTTTGTATTTCGATATTGTGTTTTGCAAGTTTCAGGGCAAAAGCCATGCAAGTCGGACAGCCGCATTCTTTGCAGTTTGTGTGTTCAGCTTTTTTTGCGGCAGGCAGATATTTGAATATTTGTAATCCTGAGAGTTCTGTCATCTTTCAAGCTCCTTTAATGTTTTATAGCTTTGAGGATTTGTCAAAACTATATAGTCTGCTCCTGCAGCTTTTACTGCTGTGGCTGATGTAATTTCAAGATATAGTGCAAGGTCTTTATTTTTTGCCTCTTTTGTTTTAGCCGTTTCTACGGTTGCAAAAGATATAATTGGCATATTTAAATATTTATCCCCTGATTTGCCTTCGAGTTTAATTTTTTCCATTATGCTGTATCCGTATTCGAAACCGTAGCCTAATCCTCCGATATCTGTATCAATAAGGATTTTATCAAGAGGTAATCCCATATCTGATGTTAGTATATTCATTTCTTTTGCCAGATTTATGTCAATTGGAGTCCGTATAATGAGAATATGGTTTCCTTTGATTACGTCAGGTACTATTTGTTTATAATTTTTTTCATTTGCAATCCCGATAATGCATTCCTTATCTAAGAGGCTCATTAATTCAGGCAAAAGTTGGATATCTATTTTATCGTCTCCTGAGCCGACTAACATAAGAGGTTTGTCAATATAAGGAAGAAGCTTTTTAAAAGCTTCTATTCCTTTGTCTATATCTTCCGTAAATTTAAGACCTAAAATATCACAGTCTTTATTTATTTGTTTTTCTGCCTCTAGTATTGGCAATTCAAGAATATATTTAACTTTGTCTTTCACTTTGTACTTTGTCCATTATCTGTTGAAATTCATCTGCGTCTATTGTTTCTTTATCAAGAAGTTCTTTTGAAATTGCTTCAAGCATATCTCTGTTTTCATTCAAGAGTCTTTTAGCTTCTTCATATTTAGAATCAACGATATTTTTCATTTCTTCATCAATTTCGAAAGCAACTTGTTCAGAGTAATCTCTTTGATGTCCGAAATCTCTACCCATAAATACGTTTTCTTGGTTTTTGCCATATGCCATGTTGCCTAATTTATCTGACATACCCCAAGCAGTTACCATTTTTCTTGCGATATTAGTTACGTTAATCAAATCTTGAGATGCACCTGTGCTTACTCTGTCTTTACCGTAGACGATTTCTTCAGCAGCACGTCCGCCTAGCGATACTGTAATTTGTGCAAGAAGTTTTGCTTTATTTGTATGAACTTTTTCATCTTTAGGCTTTGTCCAAGTTACACCTAATGCGTATCCTCTAGGGATTATTGATACTTTGTGTAATTCATCGGCATCTTTTAGTAATTTAGCTAAAAGTGCGTGACCTACTTCGTGATATGAAGTTAATTCTTTATCTTCATCAGTCATTACTTTACTTTTCTTTTCAATACCTGCGATTACTCTATCAATAGAATTGTCAATGTCGTTCATTGAAATTTTGTCTTTGTTATTTCTTGCAGCGAGTAATGCAGCTTCATTAAGTAAGTTTTGTAAATCAGCACCTGTAAAGCCTGGTGTACGTTTTGCAAGTGTTTTTAAATCAACTTCAGGTTCTAATTGTTTGTTTTTAGCGTGAACTTTTAGAATTTGTTCTCTGCCTCTTACATCTGGAGCATTGATGTAAATTTGTCTGTCAAATCTACCCGGTCTTAATAATGCGTTATCTAAAATATCAGGTCTGTTAGTCGCAGCGATAACGATAATATTTGTGTTTTCGTCAAAACCGTCCATTTCTACAAGTAATTGGTTAAGAGTTTGTTCACGTTCATCATGACCTCCGCCCATTCCTGCTCCACGTTGGCGACCTACTGCATCAATTTCATCTATGAATATAATACAAGGTTGATGTTTTTTAGCTTGGTCAAACAAATCTCTTACACGGCTGGCACCTACACCTACGAACATTTCAACGAAGTCTGAACCGCTTATTGAGAAGAAAGGTACGCCTGCTTCACCTGCAACAGCTTTTGCCATTAATGTCTTACCGGTTCCGGGAGGGCCTACAAGAAGTACGCCTTTAGGAATTCTTGCACCTAATTTAATATATTTATCGCCGTTTTTTAAGAAGTCTACAATTTCTTCAAGTTCTTTTTTCTCTTCATCAATACCTGCTACATCTTTGAAAGTTGTTTTAACTTTGCTGTCAAGAAGCATTTTAGCTTTGCTTTTTCCAAAAGACATTGCTTGAGAGCCTCCTGCTTGAATACTTTTTGCCATTACAGCTAAAAATACAAAGAATAATATCGGAAGAAGCAGGTAACTTAGAGCATTCCCTAGCATTTTTGAAGAATCTGTTGCTCTTGTTACTTTAACATCAGCCTTTGATTCGCTTAATCTGCGCATTAAATCAGGATCAAAAGTTGGAGTTAAAACTTTATATTTAATTGTTTGAGGTTTCTTTTCTATTGTTCCAAAAGGATTTTCAGCACTTGGTGCTAGTGTTTTTACTGTTTTTTCTTCTTGTGCTTTCGGTTGAATTTTCGGAGTTGCAATCAAAAAGTCGTCTGCTTTTTCTACGGTTTGAAATTCATTATTATTCAATTTTTCAATAAAGTTTGAATATGAAATTTCTTGAATTTTAACTGCAGGTTCTGATAAGAATACAGAAGATGCAAAAAGTATTATTACAATTGCCAGAACAATATACATTCCAGTAGTTTGACTTTTATTCATAAGATAACCTCTCACTTTCTTTAAAACGTAAGTTTATTATAACTTAAAAATTGAAAAAATTCTATATATTACAGGTTAACATATGCGCAAAAAATATTTTGTTTTAGTTTTATCTCTATACATAAATAGTAAAGGAATATTTTTTATGGCAATTGTAAGTAAATTAATTTCAAGAATTGATGCATCACCTGTTGGAACAACTATTAATACAACTTTAAAAACAGGTACTAATGTTCGTATTACTAAGTTGAGTAAGCCTAATACTATTGAGATTGTAAGGCAAAGACCGCAAAATGATTGTATAAAAACAATATTGCAGAAGATCAAGGGTATATATCAACCTAAAAAAGTTATAGAAGAATATCGTTTTGGGATTATATCAATAGATTATAAAAAGGATGGTTCAAGATTAGTAAAAATAAAAACTTCAGATAAAAACGGGAGAGGTGCAAGTTCAAATAATGGCTTTTATAAGATGACTGCAGAAGAAAATCTTTACCCAAAAGGTTCTATTATTCGCTCTTTTGAACAAGAACAGCAAATCCCTTATAAGGATAGGAATGCAAGTCTGAGTTTTTTAAGTCATTTAAATACTATTCGCAAAAAACATAGATATAAAATTCCTACTAAAAATTATACAGTAGAACAAGATTTTAGATATGCAGATGTAGATTTAAAGAATTGTAAAAAAAATCGCTAATTTTGAAATCTCTCTTTTGAAAAATTTTTTATATATTCAAGAGAGAGATTTTATATGAAAATAATAAATTTTGAAACTATTAAAGAAAAGGTAAATAAGTTAGATTCAATGGCTAAAGTTGATATGACTAAACCTAACAGTATTTTCCCTCACAAAGATGATGATAACAGAACTGTAGCTGAAAGAATGCAAAAATTCTTTGAAGTAGCTGATGGTGAAAATCCTTCTTGGAATGTTTAGATTTGATCAACAGAAATTGCGGTAATCCCGGAATTTCTAGCACAATCCATTACTTTTACCATTGCTCCGTGAGAAGAATCCGCGTCGGTTCTAATCATTAATCCGTCAGGATAATTTGAAGCTTGCGATTTTATTGTGCTTTCTAATTTATCAGCGGGAATTTCTGAGCCGTCTAAATAGAATTTATCTCCTGCATCAACCATTATTGTCATAATTTTGGTTTCTTTTTGTTGTTGTTCTTGAGCAACATTTTCAGGAACAGTTAAATTAAGTCCCTGCTGATCAAGCATTGGAGCTATTACCATCATAATGATTAACAGAACTAAAAAGATATCTGTCAAAGGTGTTATGTTTATTTCATTGAATGTATCACGATTTCTGCTCATTTTATTTACCTGCGTTTGGTTGAATTTTCTTCTAAATCTTTTTGTTCTTTTTTACTTAGAGGTTCTCCTGCAACGATTAGTTTTTTATATTCTGCATCTTGAGCAGAATTCATAATTTCCATAATTTTTGCACTTTTCACTCTTTCATCTGCTTTTACGACAAGTTCAGGTTTTTCAAGTTGAGCTTTTAGTGTAATTAATTCATTTGTTAAATTATCTTCAGTTACAGGTGTTCCGTTCAAATACATTTTCCCTTCTTTTGTTACGGAAACTGTTGCGTTTTTCTGTTCAATAGAAATTCCGCTGTTTATTTCCGGAACGGTAATAGAGCTGTCATTTGATTGAAAAGTCGGTGCGACAACCATCATAATGATTAACAGAACTAAGAAAATATCTGTCAACGGAGTTATATTTATCTCTGTAAATAGGGCTTCTTTCCCTTTGTTGGTTTTCATTCCCATTTTTATCGTAGCTTACGGTAAGTTGTTTTACCGCAATCTCCTTTCTTTTTATAATGAAATGTTTGCGCTGCTTGGAGTTGTTGATTCGTCATTTGAATCTACAAAACTTAAGAATAATAATTTAATTAATTGGAAGTCGTCTTCATATCTTTTTACGATTGATTGGAAAGAGTTATAGAAGATAACTGCAACAATCGCAACACCAAGACCGAATGCTGTAGCAATCAATGCTGATGCAATACCAGATGCAACTGCTGCTGATTGGTTACCTTGAGCTGCTAAATCTTGGAATGTGAACAGAATTCTTACAACAGTACCAAACAAACCTAAAAATGGAGCTACACCACCGATTGTTCCTAAGATCGTTAAATGACTTTCAAGTTTCCTTGCTGCTAATGATGCTGCGATATCAAAAGATCTTGAAAATCCGTTTTTTTGTTCAGAAAAAATTCTTACAGCTTCTTCTGTTACTTCTCCGATTACACCACCACATTGAATTGCAAGATTTTGAGCACCTTCAAGATTGTTTTTTACAAGTTCTTTTTGTAATCTTGGGATGAATAATACAACATCTCTTTTGTTTTTCTTGTAGTAAGAAAATCTGTTAATAACAACACCTACTACCAATATTGAACATACCAAAATTGGTAATAATACCGGCCAATCCATTTGAATTGATTTCCATAATAGTTCCATAATTTTATCCTCTTTTTTTCATAATGTTATTTACGTTTTATTTTGTAATAATTTATTAGTATCCTGATGCTCCAAATACGTTGTAGTCAAATGTGAATTGGATATCAATACTTTGTCCTTTGAATTCTGCAGGAAGCGGTCTGAAAGGTGCTGTTGCCTGTACTGCATTTATTGCTGCCTTATCTGCTCCCGGAAGTCCTGAAGATTTGAATACGCTGCAAGATAGTAATCTTCCGTCTTTTGCAATTTTAAAGAGTAGTACAACACGTTTACTTTCATTACCTTTTGGCGGATCCCAGTTCATTTTAATACGTCTTTGTAACTCTCTCATATATGGGCCGAAATCAGGTTCTCTGATTGCATCAATTCCTGGTCTGCCGTTTGGATTCCCGGGACCTGGGTTCCCGTATCCGCCAGTACCGCCGCCACCGCCTTTAGCAAGTTTGCTGCCTGAACCTCCTGTTGGTGCTAATGATGGGGCAGGTGCATATCTTCCGCTGCCAGATGAAGTGCTTCCTCCACCACCGCCGCCTTTAGCTGATGTGCCGGAACCGCTTATCGGACCTGTAGAATATCTTCCACTACCAGTTCCTCCTTTAGGAACCGGAACTGTAAATGCTGATGATGGCTTTGCAGTTGGTCTTGGAGTCGTAGGAGGTTTTAATGATGGTCGTGCAGTTGGAGGTGCAGGTCTGGCTGCTTGAGGAGCTTTAGGCCCCGGGGCAGGTTGACTAGTTGCCTTTTTGGGTGCCGGAGCTTGTTGTACCTGTTGTGTTACCTGTTTTACAATTTTTTGTAAAGGGTTTTGAGGTGCTGCTTGTTTTTTAGGAGCAGCTTTTGCTGGAGCGGATTTTACCGCTTGTTGTGGTGCTCCGGGTGCGGGTGATGGCATTGATACTTTTCTTGTAGGATCATGATGCCCGCCAGCTCGTGAATTTATATCTGCACGATATGGTGTTTTTTTATTTATAGGAGTTTCTTCTTTATCTACAAGTACGAATTCGATATCATTAACTTTAGGTTTTGGTTTTTCAAAGATTTTAAACGTAATTCCCATAAATGAGAGAATTAACAATACTAATGCCCATACCCCAATTGCAGTCGGGTGAAGAATTGCTGAAATCAAAATTGATTTTTTTAAGCTTATGTCTTCATCCTCTTTTAAGACTGCAGGTGTTGCATAACTTGATTGTTCATCAAGTGTTTCATCTTCTAAAAAATTATCTGTATATTTTCCTAATAGTGACATTATTTTCTTTTATACGGATATTGACCGTATTGCTCCCCTATCTTTATCTAATCGCATTATAATTTTATTTTAAAACAAAAATAAAATTATTGCCCGATGTACTAATAATTATTATTAAACATTGTTGGATTTACAGTAATCGGTTGGGTAAGGACTAATTCAATTGCAGAATTAGCAGGGATTTCTACGTCATTCCCTTTATCCCATATTGATTTAACAAGTCCGCCTCCTGCACCTACAGCTGTTGCCAGTGCTGTACCTTTACCGATGCTGCCGCCTGCAAGAGGTGATATAATTACTCCCGCAAGAGCTCCTGCACCTGCGCCTACTGCTAAATCTTTTCCGTAATCTTTAGCTACATCCATTTTTGTTCCGCCTATTAAAACTCCTGTATTATCATTTGTTTTTATAACTGCAGAAATTGGAATTTGAATTCCATATGGAGTTACAATTTGGGTGAATCTTACTAATAATTTGCCGTTCATACTGCCATGTTTTGCTTTTGATACTTCAAGTACAGAACCTGTAATTGAACTGCCTGCAGGTGCAATTAAATTGCCGTTATAATAAAAATCCGAGCCTAATGCTAATGTTACATTTTGCCCTAATGTTAAATTCGCAGAATTCAGAGGTGTTGTAACTACAGCTGGAATTTTTTGTCCTGCTGGAACAGTTACGACACTTCCTTTTAAAGTTTGATTGCCGCTCAATGTTTGAGTAGGATAATAATTCTGTTGATATGAAGGTGCCGGGTTATTCTGGCTGTAACCAAAATTTGGTGCTGCATATGAAATGCTTGTTGACAATAATAATGCAGTTGTCATAAATAATCCAAATGTTTTTTTCATAATTTACCTTTCTACTTATCTACTATTATTTTATTTTATAAGAGATTTTAAGTCAATTTGTTACAGTGTGGGTTATCCATGCAGGAGATGTAAGTATAATTAATTCATTTGAACCTGTTGGGATTGTTGTATGCGTTCCCATTTTTCTTTCGGCAGATGGTTTTAATTGTATTGTTGTTCTTTTTATTCTTTGTTGCCTTTGGGCCATTTTTACATATTTTACTGGTTCAGATAATTCTCCTCCAAAAAGGTTATTATTTGAAGTATATAAGTATCCTCTTACAGGAATTTCATATCCATCAGAATATTTCATTTTGCTTATTCTTATTTTCATTGCAGCATTTGTTCCGATTACCGGAGCATTTATTTTTTCAATATACCCAAAGAATTCTGTATCTTTAGGGATTATATTTGTGTCGTGCATATATAAATCGTTTGTTGCTATAAATTTTACTTTATATCCTTCAGAGCAGGTTTGTGTAGAAATTTCTTGAGTATTCATAACAGGAATGAATGTCCCTGTTGGAACTATAATTCCATGATAATCTCTTATGTCAACTTGAATGTTTGGCAATTCATCTGCTTGAGCACTGCAAAAAAATAATAATATACTTAATATCAAAAAGAATTTTTTCATAATAGTTATTATAACAGTTTTTTTTCTATTATCAATATAACGATTTTTTATTTTTTGAGTTCATTTTTATTAAAAATGTAAATATTTCTAACTTTTATGCAATTTTTATAAATAAAAATACTTTATATACATGTAGTGTAGTAAAAAGGTGAATTATTGTGTTCAGTGCAGTAGCATCAGGAATATTTGCATATAGAAATGCCGATAAAACTAAAAATGGTGATATTGGACGTGGTGCTGTGACTTTGGGGCAGACTGCTGGTTTAGTTCAAGAAGTTGCAAAGTATGACGGATTGGCTGCGAATGCTGCAAGGAGTACTTTGAGTGTATTTTCTGAGTTAGCTAAACAGAATAAAGCTTTTGAATATGCTGGGAAAGTTACAAAATTTGCTATAGACAATGTAAATCCTTTGATTTGTGCATCAAGTGTTATAAAAACTGCTATGTCAGAGGATAAAGTAGGTACAGGAATTACAGAGGCAGCTGCTTTGTCTGCGATGTTTGCAGGTGAAGGTATGGTAAAAATGTACTATGATAAAGCTCTAAATTCAAAAGAAGTTCAATCAGCTATAAAAAAAATATCAGATAAAAAAATGATAAAACCTGTATTTGATTATGTTGAAAAACATAAATTAGGCGGGAAAGTAGGAGCTGTAGTTAAAGGATTAATATTTGTAGGCGGTTCTATGGGATCATATGCAATAGGACAAAAATTTGGAGAGGATTTTTCTCACAGAGTAAAGGCTTCTTTGGATTTGAAAAATTCTAAAAAAATCAATCACATGGCCTAAGAATATTTATCGATTGATGTGTTATAATAATTAATGTGAAAAAGATTGTTTTATTAATTACAATTTTATTGATTAATGTTATATTTGCCAGTCCGAGTTTTGCTATAAAAATAGGCCTGCAAACTGAAGTGACATCTTCTGCTATCGGAACATCTGTTAAAGGCACAATTATTGATGCAAATACAAATCATACTGTGTGTGATTTAGATGCGATGAAGGGCTATGAAATTAAACCTTATCATAATTTAATGGCAATTTTATATAAGGGGACTTATTATAAAATTAATTCAGATAATATTGTAATAAAACCTTTAAGTCCCGGATTTGTCAGTGCAAAAGGAAAATGGTACCGTGGAATTATAATGATTCAAAACAAAAACGGTAAATTGACTGTTATTAATAATGTTCCGTTAGAGGATTATATAAAAGGTGTTGTCCCTGCTGAAATGCCTTCAAGCTGGGCTACTGAAGCTCATAAAGCGCAAGCAATAGCTGCAAGAAGTTATGCTCTTGCAAATTTGGGTAAAAGAGCAAGATATGGATATGATTTAAAAGATACGCCTGAAGATCAGGCATATGGAGGGGCATCCCGTGAAACTCCTGATACCAATTACGCTGTAGATGAAACAAAAGGTATTGTGCTTACATATAATATGAAAATTATAAATGCTTATTATTCAGCATCTGCAGGCGGACAGACAAATGTCAACAGCTGGGGTGCTAGTCTGCCTTATTTAAGATCAGTCCCGTCTTTTGACGATAATGTCAAAAAAAACGGGCATGGTGTAGGCATGTCGCAGCATGGTGCTAATAATCTTGCTAATCAAGGGTATAATGCATATCAAATTCTTCAGTATTTTTATAAAGATGTAAAGTTTGCACGAGTTGACCCAAAGTCTTATAATTAGTGCTCTTATACTTTATTTATTGGCTTTTAAGGATATCAATTCCTTAAAAAGCAATGTATATTTTAAATTCATGTAGATTTTTTTTGAAAAACACTTGCCAAATTTAAATAAAATGGTATAATAATCTTTGTCGAGACACGAGCATGCATAAGAGAGAGTAAATGGTCTATTACTGTATGCACAAGGTAAAAGGAGGTTCATAATGAACAAAGAAGAATTAGTAAAAGAAGTATCTAAGAAAGCAAAAGTTTCTCAAAAAGCTACAGCTGACATTATTGCAGCTACTTTAGAAACTATTGAAAAAACTGTTTCAAAAGGTAAAAAAGTTACATTAGTTGGTTTTGGTACATTCGAACCACGCAAAAGAGCTGCTAGAACTGGTAGAAATCCACAAACTGGCGCTCCTTTGAAAATTGCTGCTAAAACAGTTCCTGCTTTCTCAGCTGGTAAAAAATTCAAAGAATTAGTAAAATAAGTTTGAATTATAAATAAAAAGCAGAGTCGATAATGTTCGGCTCTGTTTTTTTATTTTCTTAAAAATGTTATAAACTTATCTCCATATTTTTTTTGTTTAATTAATTCAAAATCAGAAAAATCAACATCTGTAACATGTTCTAAGATTACAATGTTTGAGGATATATTTTTAATTGCTTCAAGACTGTTTTCATAAATACCAGAAAAATAAGGTGGATCAATATAGATTACATCAAATTTATTTTTTAATTTAGGTGCAATTTTTAAACTATCACCTATTATTAATTCAGGTTTAGGGTTAAATTTTTGAAAATTAGCTTTGATAATTTTAGCAGCTTTTGGATTTTTTTCTATTGCGCAGACATTTGAAAATCCTCTTGAAAGAGCTTCTAACCCCATAATGCCTGAACCTGCATACATATCAAGGAATGAGCTGCCATCAAAATCAATTAAGGTTTGTAATGTATTGAAAATACTCATTCTAACTTTTGATAGTGTAGGTCTAGTGATATTTTCGTCAGGGGCAGTTACTTTTTGCCCTTTAAATTTGCCTGCTGTGATTATCATATTAACTATTTTACAATGAATAAAATTTGATGTATAGTTTTGGTTGTATACATATTACATTTATATATCGGGGCGATTATGGAGAACGAGGAAAATAAAACAGAGGTTATAGTTGTAGGCGGAGGTCCTGCAGGAATATCTTGCGCAATTACTCTCGCAAGAGCTGGGAAACAGGTTATTTTAATTGAAAGAGGGAAATATTCAGGCAGCAAAAATGTCTTTGGCGGTGCAATTTATGCCCAACCGACACGTGAAATTTTTCCTGATTTTGAAGAGAATGCGCCTTTAGAAAGAAAAAATATTGAACATAAATATGCGTTGTTGGGAGAAGAAGATGCAACTGTTATTTCATATAAAAAACGCCATGAAAATCCTGTAAGTTACACTGTAATTAGAGGAAAATTTGACCGTTGGATGGCTGATGAAGCTAAAAAAGCCGGTGTTATATTGGTTGAAGAAACCGTAGTCAGAGAATTGATTGTCCAAGACGGTTTTGTAATAGGTGTAAGAACTGAATTAGAAGATTATTATTCTAATATTGTTGTATTAGCAGACGGTGTGAATTCTTTGTTGGCTAAGCAGGTAGGGCTTCGCGGTGATTTGACTCCTGAAGATGTTGCATTGAGTGTCAAAGAGGTTATCAAACTTCCGCAGGAAGTTATAAATGAAAGGTTTCATGTAAATGATGATGAGGGTTGTATTTATGAAATCTTTGGCGGACCTATGCTTGGAATGTTAGGTTTGGGATTTTTGTATACAAATAAAAATTCAATTAGTATAGGCTTAGGTGTAACGTTAAGTGAGCTAATTGAAAAAGGCATCAGACCTTATGATCTGTTAGATAAATTGAAATTGCACCCAGAGATTGCACCTTTGATAAAAGATGGAGAATTATTGGAATATTCTGCCCATTTAATTCCTGAGGGCGGGTATAAAAAGGTGCCTTTGCTATTTGGTGCAGGAGTTATGGTGTGTGGCGATGCTGCGATGTTTGTCAATAATATGCATTGGGAAGGTACAAATTTGGCGATGATTTCTGGTAAACTCGCAGGAGAAACTGCTGTGATAGCTCTGGGTAAGCAGGATTTTTCGGAAACAGCTCTTTCTCATTATCAGGAAGAACTCGAAAATTCTTTTATTATCAAGGATTTGAGAACTTACCAAGATTTAATGGGTGGAATTCAAGAAAGAGTTGAGGAATTTTTAGGATACTATCCTAAGAAAATTAATTCTTTCTTTGAAATGTTTACGTCAGTTGACAGTATTCCAAAAAGAGAGAAATATCATAAGTTTATAAAAAGTATTTTCACTGATAGAAAAATATCAGAATTATTCAAAGATTTTTGGACTGCTGTTAAATTATTATGGAGTATTTTGATAAAATGAGTGACTTAGAAGATAAATTATATACGGTAAAATATACACCTGATACAAAATCTCACTTGGAGCCTGTGCAAGAGTGTTGTCGAGTTTGTAAGTCTAAAATATGTACAACAGTTTGTCCTGCTGGAGTTTATGAGTGGGATGAAAATATGCAGAAATTAATTGTAAATTATGAAAACTGTTTAGAATGCGGGGCTTGCAGGATTGCATGTGAGAGTGCTTCCTTAGGCTGGGAATATCCTAAAGGTACAAAAGGTGTAACCTTCAAACAAGGCTAGGTATTGACATATTACCGAAAAACATTCATAATAGTCTTATTCTATATGTATAAGGAGAGGCGTTATGAAAGAAGAATACACAAATCAGCACAGACGTTGGTATGATAAAGATCCTGTTTTATCTCAGGCTGTAAAAACTTTGGAAGAAACTGATGATGAAACTCAAATTAGAATTGCTTTAAATTTGATTAAGATTATTATTGAACACAATATCGAAGATGAAAAATTTGAAGCTGTAGAAGATATTATAAACGCGGTAGGATCAGGTCTTGATGACAATAGAAAAGGCCGTTGGTATGATATTGATTCTACATTGAGAACAGCTATGAATATGTTGCAAAATTGCCCCGCTGATACTCAACGAATTATTGCTAAAGAGATGGCTAATATGGTATTAGAAAAAATTAAAAAAGATGAAGATTCAGAAGACGAATCTAGTAATTAATAGCTTTTACAATTTTATAAATAAGTTGAATTTGATCATCAGATGCACTTTGGAATATTTCATTCATTTCATTAATAAGTGCATCTTTTGTTTTTTGATGCTCATAAAAGAATAGGTCTGAAATTTCTACATTAAAAACTTTTGAGATTTTCTGTAATGTTTCAAAAGTCGTAAAACAGGCACCATTTTCAATTCTGCAAATTTGTTTAGGATCAAGCCCGATAATTTCAGATAATTGTTCCTGTGTAAGTTTATTTATTTTTCTGAGCTCTTTTAATCTTTTGCCAAATAATTTTAATGAGTTCATAATTTCTCCATTTAATATTCTAAAATACATTTTTTCTATATTTAACCCCATTAAATATTAAGTAAGCTTGACAAATTAATATTTAATGTTAAATTATTTATATTTAATGGTAAGAAATTTGAAAAATATACCTTTTAATGGTAATTTTTGGAGAAGTTATGAAAAAGATAAATATTTTATACGACGCAACAGTCGTTTGCAATATAGTAAGAAAAAATTCATCGAGGAGTGGAATTTTTTTTGTTGCGTATAATGTATTATTAGAGTTTTTGAAACGAGAGGAATTTAATATTTATCTTTATGCAGATGATGAAGGAAAATTAGAATATCTCATAAAAAATTATCCTGAATTTTCTAATTGCAAAATATATAAATATTCTTCTTTTCAAGATTTATATAATTATGTGTCTTATAAAAAGGTTGAAAGTAGATTAAATTCAAAAAGTTTTTTAATAAGAAATTTTTGGGGGATATTAGTATTTTTAT
>CAJMDF010000010.1 GCA_905212085.1 uncultured Clostridium sp. | reverse complement strand
TATAACAAAGAAACTATAATTAAGATTCAATCAAATTATATAAAATATGTTCCAAAAAATTCTAATAAAAAATTTTTGGATATTGGTTGTGGTCGTGGTGAATTTTTAAGTTTATTAAAAGAAAATAATATATGTGCAAAAGGTATTGAGATTAATAAACTAGAAGCTGATTTATTAATTCACAAAGGTTTTGATGTAATAAATACTGAAGCAATTAAATTTTTAAAAAATACGGCAGAGATTTTTAGTGGGATATCATTAATTCAAGTGGTGGAACATTTAAGTTTCGATGATATTTTTGAATTAATATCGTTGGCTTATGACAAAATAGAATGTGGAGGGAAAATTATTATTGAAACTTTGAACCCTCAAAATATATCAAATTTGAAGTTTTTTTATCTTGATTTAACTCATATAAGACCTGTAAATTTTCAAACATTAGAATTTATGTGTGAGTTTGTTGGTTTTAAAAATTGCAAATTAGTATATTTTGCCCCAAATAAAAAAGGTTATGTAAATTATGCATTAATTTGTGAAAAGTAAAAATTTTATCATATACTCTTTGCGGTAATTTAAAATTGCCGCTTTTTTTATAATTGAATTGTTCTTAAAACCATGTAGTATCTGTAATCTCCCCAATAAATAATTATTGAGATAAAATTATTTTCCAAATCTGTTGTTTCTAAAAATGTGTTAGGTGCAGGTTTTCTTTGAGAACTTTTTATATATTTACCTACAAAATCCAAAAATTTTATATGGAATTTTTGAGATGGAGTTAATTTAGCTTTTGGCAAGTTTTCATCATAGAAACCCATAGGTACAATTTCTCTGTTGTAGACTGGGATTATATATTTGACTTTGCCTTGTTCTTTGAATAATACATACCATCTGCCATTTTGCTCTCTTGGGGTTAAAAGATAATACCCCGGCTCAATTGTTATATTTTTAAAAAACAAAGGAGATGTGAGTCTAAATAGGGGATATGGTGACCAAGATGTGTTTTGGGTATCATACATTTCACCAGGATCAATATCATGCACGTATGAAAAATCCGCAGGTTCTAAATCTCTATATATTTGTTCATAATCAGTTTCTGCACCATAGGTGCATATGCCAAAAAACATAATAAGTAAAATCAAAAGTAACTTTTTCATACTTTCTATTTTAATGATTTAGTTTAAAAAAGCAAGCTTTTTGTGCTAAAATGTTTTTATATCGAATTCAGACAAAAAAGGAGAGGACAAATGCTTACAGGACCGTTTTTAGATAGAAATTGGATTGGACAAAATGCGGATTATAATTCTGCTGACATAGTTATGTTAGGATTGCCGTTTGACGGTACTGTATCTTACCGTTCAGGTTCTCGTTTTGCGCCTGAACAAATTAGGCTTGCAAGCTGGGGATTAGAGGATTATTCCCCAAGATTTGACAAGCATTTGGAAGATGTGAATTTTCATGATGCAGGTGATTTAGAATTTCCTTTGGGCAATACTTATAAATCCCTTGATTTAATAGAAAAAAATGTTGAAGAAATTTATAAAGACGGGAAAAGAGTTTTTGGTATAGGCGGTGAACACTTGGTAACTTTACCTGAAATCAAAGCTGTTTCAAAGTTTCATAAAGATTTAGCGATAGTACATTTTGATGCCCATACAGATTTGAGAGAAGAATATTTGGGTGAAGAAATGTCGCATTCAGCAGTAATCCGTCACGCATCAAAAATTGTAGGGCCTGAAAATATTAAACAAATTGGAATTCGCTCTGGCATGAAAGAAGAATGGGAATTTATGAAAGAGCATAAAACTCTTATTCATAAATATTCAGAACTTGACGTATTGAAAGGTAAAAAGATTTTTGTAACAGTGGATTTAGATGTTTTAGATCCTTCTGTAATGCCTGGTACCGGTACCCCTGAAAGCGGCGGTATGCAGTTTAATGAACTTATGGACTGGTTTGAATATTTGAAAGATTTTGATATTATAGGAGCTGATGTTGTAGAGCTTGCGCCTGATTATGATGCTTCAGGAGTATCTACAGCAGTTGCAACTAAGGTAATCAGAGAATTACTTATGATTATGTAATTGATTATAATATTTTTGTAAAAATTTAATTTATTAGAGGCTATATGGTATTAGACAGAATAAATTTTTTAAAAGATGAAATTAATAAAGCGAACTACAAATACTATGTTGAAGATAACCCTTCAATAAGCGACTTTGAATATGATAAAATGTTTGCTGAATTAAAAAAACTTGAGGAGGAAAATCCATTATTTGTAACAACTGACAGCCCTACTCAAAGAGTTGGCTCGGTTAGTGAAAAATTCTTTCCTCATAAGCATAAATATCGACTATATAGTCTTGATAATACATACGAATATGATGATTTAGAGGACTGGTACAAAAAGATTGTCAAAGAGTATAATGACCAAGAGCTTGTATGTGAATTGAAAATTGACGGACTTGCTATGGCTTTGACTTATGAAAACGGAGTTTTTGTACGTGGTGTAACTCGTGGGGACGGGATTACAGGTGAGGATATTACAAATAATTTGAAAACTGTAAAAGCGATTCCTTTGAAACTTTTTGAACCTGTAAGTGTTGAGGTTCGCGGAGAAGTTTATATGCCGAAGGAATCTTTCGAAAAATTGAATGAAGAAAACCTTAGAAACGGCGAAAAATTATTTGCTAATCCGAGAAATGCCGCAGCAGGCTCAATAAGACAGCTAGATAGTAAAATTACTGCAAAGCGTGATTTGTCAATGTTTTGTTACACTGCAATTTTTACCGGAGATATGAAAAATCCCCCAAAAAATCATTATGACAGCTTAATGTATTTGAAAAAATTAGGTTTTAAAGTCAATCCAAATATCAGACTATGCAAAAATGCTAAAGAAGCTATTGAATATTGCAAAGAATGGGATGAAAAACGTTTTTCTTTAGATTATGCAACAGACGGTGTCGTAATCAAGGTTAATGATTTTCTTGTTCAGCAAGAAATGGGATTTACATCTCGTGCACCAAAATGGGCTACTGCTTTTAAGTTCCCGCCTGAAGAAGTGACAACAAAACTTTTATCAATAGAAGAAAGTGTAGGCAAAACAGGCGCAATTACTCCGATTGCAATTTTAGAACCTGTTCAATTGGGAGGAAGCACAGTCGCGAGAGCAAGTTTGCATAACTTTGATGAGGTCGGGCGCTTAGATGTGAGAATTGGGGATCGAGTATATATTAAAAAAGCGGCTGAAATTATTCCTAAAGTCGTAAAAGTTATTGAAGATGAAGAACATTATAAGTTACCTGAATATGTTCCGCCTAAAAAATGCCCGTCTTGCGGAAGCGAGCTACATCTTCATGATGAAGAGGTAAATCTCTATTGTGACAATCTGGATTGTCCTGCAAAGCGTTGTGCAAAAATTGAATTTTGGGTATCGAAAGATGCAATGGATATTGATAAAGTCGGCCCTTCTGTGATTGAGCAGTTGTATACGAAAAATTTTATTAAAACTCCTGTTGATTTGTATAAATTAACTATGCAGGACTTTATGATGTTGGATTTGGTCAAAGAAAAATCTGCATTTAATATGTATAACGCAATTCAAGATAGCAAAAACAAACCGCTATCAAGATTATTGACAGCTTTTACGATTAAAAATGTCGGGAAAGAAACAGCTGGAGTTTTGGCTTCAGAATTTGGGACTTTGGATAATTTGATGAATGCGTCAGTTGAGGATTTATCAAAAGTTGAAGGTGTCGGAGAAATTATTGCAAAAGATATTTTTGATTTTTTCAGAAAGCCTGAAACTATTCAAATGATAGAAGAATTAAGATCTCTTGGAGTAGAACCAGCTCCGCCTGTTCAAAATGTTTCGGATGAATTCAAGGGAAAAACTTTTGTTTTGACTGGAACATTACAAAATATGACGAGAGATGAAGCTTCTGAAATAATTAAGCAAATGGGCGGAAAGACATCATCTTCGGTATCTAAGAACACATCGTTTGTGGTCGCAGGAGAAAGTGCCGGATCAAAATTAGACAAAGCTCAAAAATTAGGTGTTATAATATTGACAGAAAATGATTTTCTGAACATGATAGGTAGGAAAGAGTAGGATTTATGAAAAGAAATACAAGAATTATTCAAATATCAGGTATACGCGGGCTTTTGCTTGTAATTTTTACAGCTACTTGCCTTGCTGCAGGATTTATTGGCTTCCCTGCAATTGTTGCGATGAAGGTATGGAATTTTGCCGCTCAATATGTATCAATCCCGCTTATTTGTGAATGGCAAGGTTTGTTACTGTGGGCAATTATAGCAATTTCTGGTTTTATTCTTAATGATAGAAAAAAATTCCTTGTTGCATTCAAAACTCCTGACAGATTGAGTGAAAAAGAAATGAAAACTCTTTTAGAACGTATGAAAATTCAGTCTCAAACTCAGCAGGCTATAAATTCTATGATTTTAAAATCAGGTGATGTAAAACCTGTTGAAAAAGTTAATAAATCTGAAGAAAAATCAGAAAAAGAAAAGGAGAATGTATGAAAAAAGTTTTATTATCGATTACATTGCTAAGTTTAATCTTAGGATGTGCCTCTCTTTCCTCTCAAGCTATTTCAGATTCAGTAGAAAGAGGCTACATTTCGATTAGTACCTCTGCAAATGCTGATATTGCACCTGATATTGCAGAAGTATCAATTGCAGTTACAACTTATGATTCTAAGTCTATGCAAAAAGCAACTGCTGAAAATAAAGAAATATCTGATAAAGTCATTTCTGCTTTGAAATCAAAAATTAATACGGCAAACGGAGATTATATAAAAACTGCTGATTATAATGCTTCTCCTCTTTATTCATATTCAGGAAGCAAAAGAAATTTTGATAAATACCAGGTTTCAAATTCTATTGTAGTTCATACAAAATCAATTGATAAAGTCGGTTCAATGATTGATACAGCTATATCTTTAGGAGCTACAAATGTAAATAGTTTGGTATTTTCAGTTTCTAATTATGAAGCTCAATGCAACGATTTATTGACAATTGCAGCTAAAAAAGCTTACACAAGAGCTAATGCTGTTGCAAAGACAGTTCCTGCAACAATTACCGGTATTCGTTCAATGGATGTAAGCTGCAGTCCAAATAATAGTGTACGTCCACAATATCGTTTAATGATGGCAAATAAAGCTCTTGATTCATCAGCAGAAGGTGCATCTTCTACAACTATTGAAAGCGGTGTTGTAAAAGTATATGCAAACGTTAATGCTAGTTATTTTGTAAAATAATATCGACATATTCTTCATCTATGTCTTTGAAAAATTCAATAAATTTTTTGGTAATAATACTAGAAAGTGCTAATTGATAATATCCTTGGGCTCCTTCATTCCAATTAAAATTTATTGAATCATTTAAAACCAGTGAAAGCTCAAAAATATTTTTGAGCTTTTCTAATGTGCGATTGTCTATGTTCTCCATTGTGTTACCTTTCTTTTTATCTATGTACTTATTATATTCATGTTGTACATATAATTAAGTACAAATATAACATATTATGCACATATTGTCAAATAAGTTATTATTTTTATATGAGTATTAGAGAGGATATAAAAATATTAATAACTAAAGAAGCTAAAACTCTTACGGAAATAGCTTCTAAAATTTATAACGATAAAGATAAGAGAAAAGCTGTTAATTGTTTATCTCAAAAGCTTAGATTAAAAACCATTAAATTTGAAGAAGTCAGAGAGATTGCTGATATTCTCGGTTATGATATTAAGTTTGAAAAACGTAAGTAGTTATTTTATTTAACGATTAAAAATGATTTTAGACTTCTGCCAGCGCCATCTCCTACAGAAGTTACATTGTATTTGTCTAAATAATTCATTGATGTGGAGCTTCCGCCGTCAAAAGCCATTGCTCTATCCCAGCCAAGTTTTTTTACATAATCATGGACTTCATACATATCCATTGGATGTTTATCTGTAATTATTAAAATATGGGCTTCTTCATTTTTTAGACCAATAATTGTTCTTGCTGTTTTATGTAATACTGAACAGCTTTCTCTGATTACTTCTCCATCTTTTTTTACAATGAATGCTTCCTCTTCAAGGCGTAATTGAGGGTATACCAAAGGTCCGCCTTGAGCTGATGTTATTATATTGCAGCCAAAATCTACAGAACTTTTGTGAGGGACAATTTCGTAATGAAATTTCCCGCTATCGCATTCTACAACTCTGAATTCTGTACGATTTATAATTTTATCTAAATTTCTCATAAGAAATTTATTTTGTAATAAATTTTCATTGACTAAAGGATCATCTGTTGTATTTCTGTCACTTACGATATAAGAGATTGATTTTTGGTTTTCAGGATCAAAATAACCTGCATTCACTGTTAATTTTGCTTTTGAACGTTGGTGAGCTTCTTTATTTGTAATTAGGCTTTCAGAACTGATAAATTTTACACGTTTTTTTATTTTTTCACCTTTTAGAGTAATTTCATATATGCCGTCGTTATACGTAATTTCAATTGGAGAAACTCCGGCTTTTACAATAGTTGATGAAATAAATAGTGCAAGAAGTAAAATTAAAAGTTTTTTCATATTATAAATCCTTTGACTTGTAAAATGCGATTATTGCACAAAGAAATGCAAATGGTGGAAATACTGCTGTAATAAATGGATGCAATACCCCTTTTTCAGCCAATAAATCAAAAAATGGCAGAGTAATATAGTATAAAAAGATAGATCCGATAGCAATAGTAAATCCGATCAATCTTTGTTCTCTAGGTTTGCTAAATCCTAATAATGCTCCCATAATTGCAAGCAGTACGCATACAAACGGGTGGAAAAATCTTTGCAGATATTTATTAAGCATATAGCGGTATTCTTCATCTAACCCCTCTTTTTTTAGAAGTTTGATATAATTATGTAAATCGTGATTAGTAATTTCACGTTCCTTTTTCACTGAATATGTCATCAGGGTGAATGCGTTTTGAGCAGATTCTCCTTGCAATATATCCATTTTAGGATATTTATTTATTTCAGTGAATATACCGTCATTAGAAATATCATATCTTGTTATGTCGTATAATTCCCATTTGTCAGGGAAATTTTTACCTGTTTTTGCATAGTATATGTTTTGTAATTGGTGCACATCTGTATATTTTTTAGGTGAAAAATCAAGTACAATTACATTATACATCGTGTCTTTGGAAAATTTTGAGACGATTACAGCTTGTGTTGGCACATTATTTTTATCTTTTTGAGTATAAATATATTGAGTTGAAATGTAACCGCCTTTTAATGCTCCTGCTTTGTTCACTGAATAAGGAATTAATTTATCGCAAGTCACAAAGCAAAGCCAAGTTACAATAAGGCTTAGCGCTAATACCGGTGCTATAATCCTTTGAAAAGAAAGCCCGACTGCTCTGAATATTGTAAGTTCAGAATCCTTACTTAATTTATCAAAAGTAAATAAAGTTCCTAAAAGTAAACCTACAGGGAATGCTTTCCCAAGAATTTTAGGTAATTCATAAAAGATTACAAGTATGGCGGTTTTTACTCCATAATCACCTGCAAGTGTTTTTTTGATTGTATTCAAAAGCATTTCAGGAGCAATCCATACAACTGTGAATAAAAGTATTGCAACAAAAGTTGCCATCATTACCTGATTAAATATATATCTGTCGTAGATTGTTATTTTAGGAAATAATTTCATTATAGAGCAAAATCCTTTCCTAAATAAAATTCTTTTGCTACAGGATCATTCGCAACATCAATACTTTTACCTTGAATTTTAATTTTTCCGTCAAAAATTACGTATGCCCTATCTGTAATCGATAATGTAGCTTTAGGATTGTGGTCTGTTATCAGTACACCAAGACCTTTTTCCTTAGAAATCTTTTTAATATTGTCTTTAATATCACCGATTGCTATAGGGTCGATACCTGCAAAAGGTTCGTCTAAAAGCATAAAATCAGGACTTGCAGCCAGTGCTCTTGCAATTTCTACCCTTCTTCTTTCACCACCTGACAGTGATACCGCAGCATATGAACGTAATTTTAAAATACCGAATTCAGTTAAAAGTTCTTCTAATTTGCGTTTTTTCTCGTTTACAGTTAATTTGTCATTCATTTCCAAAACGAGTTTTATATTATCTTCAACAGACAATTTTCTAAAAATTGATGCTTCTTGAGGAAGATAGCCTATACCAGCTTTTGCACGTTCATTCATAGGCCAGCAGGATATATCTTCTCCATCTAAGAAAATATGTCCTTTATTGGGTTTTACAAGTCCTACTACCATATAAAATGTTGTAGTTTTTCCAGCACCGTTAGGACCTAATAAACATACAACTTCACCTTTGTTTATATCAAAAGAAACGTCATTTACAACGCTTCTGTCACCGTATATTTTAATCAGATTTTTAGCTTCAATCCTCATTGCATATCCCTTCTATTCTTAAAAACATTTTACTTGAAAAATGTTTATATTGCAATTTTTAGAACATTATAATTTGATATATTAACAATTGTAAATATATATACCCGATATATGTTTAGGATATCTATACATGTGGTATACATAAAATATAAACCATTTTCTTTTTCTTTATTTTCTCCTACACACACATTAACCTTTTACCAAATATGAGATTGGCCGTGCACAACGGCTATTTTTATGAAAAATTAAATATATAAGTTTAAATAACCCGCAGGCAAAAGTCATAGTCGCGGATTACAGGCAGACACAACTACTCCGTTTATCATTGTGTCTGCCTGATGTTTTTTAGTACATTCCAATTATATTTCTTACTTCGTTTAAGACTTTACCTGCTTCTACGCGAGCTTTTTCAGAGCCTTCTTTAATAATTGTTTTTACTTCTTCCGGGTGTGCTTCATAGTAGCGTCTTTTTTCTCTTATTGGTGCAAATTTTTCGTTAATTAATTTCCCTAATTGTCTTTTGCAATCAGCACAGCCTCTAAGTCCTTTTTCACATTCGCATTTAACTGTTTCTACGTCTTTTTCATCTCCAAATATTTTCCAGTATTTGAATGCTACCTCGCAATCTTCAGGATGTCCAGGATCATCTTTTCTCATTCTGCTGCGGTCTGTAATAGCTGTCATAATCCTTTTTGCTGTTACTTCTTCTGTATCAGAAATTTTTATATCGTTTTGGAAAGATTTACCCATTTTGTTTCCGTCAAGTCCGCAAATTAATGAACAATGATTTAGTAATGGTTTTGGTTCGTTGAAGAATTCTGTTTTATAAAGATTATTAAAACGTCTTGCTATATCTCTTGTAATCTCAATATGTGCAACTTGGTCTATTCCTACAGGCACAGCTGTTGCATTAAACATCATAATATCTGCACTCATGAGTACTGGATATCCCATTAAACCATAATTAATTTGAGATGCTGCTCCGTCTTTTGTGCGTAAAATTTTTGCCATGTCCTTAAGACAAGGATCTCTTTCGACCCAATTTTGAGGGGTAATCATCCCTAAATATATATTCAATTCAGCTATCTCAGGAACTAGAGATTGTACATAAATTGTTGATATATTGGGATCAATTCCGCAAGATAACCAATCTATTACAACATCTATTGTATCCTGTTTTAGATTTTCAGTTTTATCATATTTTGTAGTAAGAGCGTGCCAATCTGCTACAAAGAAATAACTTTCATATTCGTGTTGTAATTTCGCCCAATTTTGGATTACTCCAAGATAGTGTCCGAAGTGTAGTTTTCCTGTTGGTCTCATACCTGAGACAATTCTTTCTTTCATAGCATTACCTTTCTTTTTTATCGAGAACTATTATAGCAGAAAGATATTTAATAAAGAATTTATTTTGAATAATATTTTGATATTTTTTCATTGTTAACAATTGTAACAAAAAATACGTTTTGTGAAATTAGGGATTTTTTTAATCCTTTATATGTGTAAGAGAGATAAAAAAAATAAGGAGAGATAAGATGACTTTTTTAGCAATTGATGCACAGAAAAATTTATTCACGTTGCAGAAAAGCCAACTGCAATTCGAACAAACTTTAGTAATGAGTAGAGCAAACTATATCACAAAACAAATGGGATATCGTGCTCAAGAACTTGAAAATTCAGATACTGATCCGGATGATGATCCAACTTACATCCAATTACAGCAAGAAGAATCATATCTGGAAACAAGGCAGGATTCTTTGGATTCGCAAATAAGCTTACTTGAAAACGAAATATCAAGCTTGAAGAACCTAGTAACAAGCAATATCAAATCTTCTTGTACATTAAACCTTATAGGTGGTTAAGTATAATTTACTTACAGTCGGCTAATTCGACAGTATTAAGCATTAAAGATGCTATTGTCATCGGACCGACTCCACCAGGTACAGGTGAAATATATGCGGCGATTTTTGAAGCACTTGCAAAATCAACGTCGCCGCAGATTTTTCCGTTAACATCTTTAAATATACCTACATCTACGACTACACAATCAGATTTTAACATTTTTTCCCCTATAATATTTTTCCCTACTGCTGAGACTAATATATCAGCAGTTTTTGTTATTTCAGAGAGATTTTTTGTATGACTGTGGCACATTGTAACCGTTGCATTTCGATTTAAAAGCATTTGAGCTACCGGTTTGCCAACTAAATTGGAACGTCCTATTACGACAACATGTTTTCCATCAAGATCAATATTATATTCATCAAGTAATAACAATATCCCCTTAGGAGTGCAAGGGTAGACGTAAGGTTCTTCTCCTGCAAATAGTTTTCCGCTATTATACGGCGTAAGTCCATCTACATCTTTTTCGGGTGCTATTGTATCTATAATTTTAAATTTATCAATATGTTTAGGCAAAGGCAGCTGTACTAGTATTGCTGTAATTGTATTGTCATTGTTTAATTCTTGAATTTTATCAAGAAGAATATTTTCTGAAATATCAGCTGGATAATTTATAACAATAGAATTAATCCCTAAGTTTTCAGCTGTTTTCTTTTTGTTTTTTACATAAATTTGGCTTGCAGGATCATCCCCGACAAGAATTACAGCTAATGTCGGCTTTTTAGACATTTTATTAAGTCTTTGTTTTAAATTTTCAAATATTTTATCTCTTAATTTTTTTCCATCTAAAATTGTTGCCATTTTACCTACTCTCTGACTTGAGGAAGATTAAGTCTGAAATAAAATTGTTTAATTGCATCTTGAATTAGTGTGGATTCTCTGTCCATAGCATGAGTTTTTAACTCTTTATCTGTAGGTATTACTCCTAAAACATCAAGATCAAAGCGTTTCAAAAGTTCATATACGAAAGGTAAATTTGCATTATCAACTTTATTAATTACAACACCTAATTGATTCCCTGCAGCATATTTTGCGCTGAATTCTTCAATACGTTTTGCAAGATGTGCGCTTTCTTCTGTCGGATTTGCAACAATAATAGTTGTATCAATATCTGTATCTACAAGTTGATTTAAGTATTTTAGATCAAATTCGCAGTCAAAAATAACAATATCATACCTATCTAAAAGTTTCAAAACGGCATCGTTAATCTGGCCAGTAATAGGGCATCTGCAATCTTTTGAACCAACAAACCAAGATACTATGATATCAACATTTTCATCTAGTGAAACCACAATATCTTCCATTGCCCATTCAACAAATTCCTGTTTTGACATACCTTCAGGGATTCCTGTTTTGTATTCGTGTTTTCCGCTTCTTATTCCGTATATTGTATTTCGGATATCAAGTCCAAAACTATGTCCTAATTCACTTGTCAGATCATTATCAAATAAAAGTATTGATTTTTCAGGGAAGTATTCCTGAAAAATTCTTAAAAATGCTTTAGTAATAGTAGTTTTTCCGCTTCCGCTTTTCCCTGTGATTGCTAATTTAAAAGTCAAACTTCATACCTTTCTTTTAAGCTGTCAGACAATTGTTTGGTTAAATCCATAGCTTTCTCTGCTAAATTTTCATTTAAAGCTCCTGCACCACAAGATGGTGTAATTAAAGAATTTGTTATAATAATTTTCTCATTAATACCTTTTTCGGTCAAATATTTTACAGCTTTTTCAAAAACAGCGTACATTTCTTCTAAACTTGTATTTTCTAAAACTTCGGGGTGAAGTGTTGGGATTATGCCCCATGCTAATTTCCCGCCTTGTTCAAGAAATGATTTAATCTCTTTACTGTGTAGACTTAAGTTTTCAGCGAAAGTGTATGCATCAAAATTTATAATATCAACATTCGCACTTATTGGAATATTCCAATCACACTTTCCGCAGCAGTGTATTGCACTTATGCCTCCGTTTTCTTTTATTAGATCAGAAATTTCTTTTATCATTTCGACTACTTCTTCTGTTGAAATAGTTATAAAAGCAGAAGTGCCAAGCTGTGAAATTGAAGGTTCATCAATAAAAATTATTGGTGTAGTTTCTGGGTTTGCCGATTTAATATTTTTAATCTGCCATAGAGCTTTTATTGAAAGAGTTTTTGTAATGATTTCCTTCAATGTTTCATCATAAAAAGCGCATTTGCCGTTTTTATCCACTAAAGTAGTTGCAAGTGTAAAAGGTCCTACAATTTGCCCTTTGGCAAATGCTGGTTTTGTATCTTTGATTATTTTTATAAACTCAGGGAATGCACAAGAATAATCTATTGCATATTTTTCTATAGTTTCAGAATTTATATCTGCGATAATTTCTTCGTAATCGCAAAAAAACTGTTCCATATCCTCAAAGAATTTATCGCTTTCTGTTTCCAGATAAGTTTTTCCGCTTTCTTTGTCAATAAAAAACGAAGGCATATTTCCCAAAAATTGAAAAATCATGTCTTCGTTTTTATTAATTTTTGTCAGTTGAGGCCAAAATGGAATATTTTTAAAGTTTTTTCTAACTAATTCCATGGCTCTTTCTAAATTGACATGAGGCAAAGATCCTATTGCTAAGCATTCAAGAGTCAATTTAGAATTTCTAATCATTTGCCTGCCTATTCTGCAGTTTCTTCAGCTGCTTCTTCAACAGCTTCTTTTAATACTTCAGAAGCTGTAACTACAACTGCTAATTCACATTTAACTTTTGAAGTTAATTTGATTAACATTGTATATTCACCAACTTTGTTGATTGGAGCGTTTAAAGAAACATTTTTTCTGTCAACTTCGATACCTGATTTAGCTAGTAATTCTTCAGTTAATTTCTTAGTAGTAATTGTACCGAATAATTTACCAGATTCACCAGCTTTAGCTGAAAGTTCAAGTTTAGCAAATTCTTCGATTTTCTTAGCTGTTTCTAGAGCTTCAGCGTGTAATTTTTCTTGTTTAGCTTTAATTCTAGCTAAATTCTTTTCTCTGTTTTCTAAAGCACCTTTAGTAGCGATTTCTGCTACAGATTGTGGAAGCAAAAAGTTTCTAGCATAACCGTCTTTTACATTAACGATGTCGCCTGCTTCACCGAGGTTTTGAACGTCTTTTTTCAATATAACCTGCATTTTTATATCTCCTTTTCTATTTATATTCGTTAGTAATTATTCGTCAATACGGCAATAATACAATAAACACAAATTATTGTCGAGTATTTTTTTCAGATTGTAAAGCACAAACTTCGCAGTCCAAGTTTTCAAGTTTTTCGCAGACTTTGTCAAGATTGTCTAAAATTATTTCAGCACAAGCGTATTGATAATAATTATCCTTGTCATTTTGGAAAGAAAGCATAAGGGAATCATTCAAAACCTTCATCTGGTTATATACGTTAATCGTATTTTCAAGGATATCATTAATTTTTTCTTCCATAATATTTCACTCCCGCAACTTTAGTTATCTTTTTGATAATTATAGGATATAGAAATAAATTTGTCAATTAGAATATAATAGTATACAGAATGAATAATAAAATTGGCTTAAAAATTAAACTAGAAAGAGTAAAGAGAAATATTTCTCAAGAAAAACTTGCGGAATTAGCAAATTTAAGCAGACCAACTATTGGAGCAATAGAACGAGGTCAAAAATCTCCTACGTTTAATACATTAGAAGCTATTGCAGGAGCTTTTGGCATAACTGTACAAGAGCTATGCAATTTTGACAATTTATAATTTTATTTAATAGCAGGGAAATAATATTTTACACCGTTATCTGAGCGCCATCTGACATAACCTGTTTTGGGAGTTCTATCGATATCCATTACGCTAACTAATGCCCAATTACCTCGCATTACATTAAGATTAATCTTTTGAGGCATATTTATTGTGCCTACAATTTGAGATTTGTCATCAGTAGATGTGTGCAAGTCTTTTGCTTCAGCTGGAGCTTCTTTCAGTAAATTAAGCCCGTATTTTTTTCCATACATGTTGTAAAACATTATCCAGCTCGTAAATCTATATGGGTCATCTTTTTTTATCCAGCCTTTAGCTCCAGTAGAATTATTATAAATTACTTGTACCCATTCATCGGTTTCATCAGTTACCGCTAGAAATCCAAGATTTTTTTGAGGTAAAAATACTATAAATAAATCATTTGCCTTTACACTTTCCGGGAATATTTTATCTCCAATCCAGCTGATGCTGTGAACGATATTTGAAGATTGGTAAGGTTCTTTGTATAAAACGATTTCGCTTGGGGCTTGGTATAGTCCTAGTGTATTTGTGTGTTCAATACTCACATACTGAGGGACAACATTTTCACAAAATCCTTTTACCGGCATTAATAATAAAATTGCAAGTATTAATAAAAATTTTTTCATATCGATACCTCGTATGTTTTGTATTTTTTTAATTTACAAAGTTTTATATTTATATATAAATTTCCCTTTAGCAACGGGTGGAGCGGCTACGTTCCCTTTTCTCATTTACCTGAAAAGTCTTACGAACTATCCAAGTGGTGGGTGGAGTGGCTACGCTCCTATTCTTACAATTACCTTGAAAGTTTTACCAACCTCCCAGGTGGCGGGTGGAGCGGCTACGCTCCTATTCGCGGAAACTTATTTCTGCATATGTTTTTTGAAGTTTTGCACGAACATTATTCATTTGATGTTCTATTACTTCATCTGTCAGTGTTGCATTTTCATCTTGCATTTTTATGCGGAAAGCAAGACTTTTGAATCCTTTTTCAATATTTTCGCCTTGGTAGACGTCAAATACTTCGCTGCCTTTGAAGATGTTTTGTTGTACAGCGCCTTTGATAACTTTTTGAATATCATCAAATGATACTTCTTCATTGATTACAAAAGCTAAATCTCTACGTACTTCAGGGAACTGAGGCAATTTTTTATATCTTACCGTATGTTCTTTGATAATTGAAATTATTTCATCAAGATTAATTTCAAACATAAATACATCTTGACCTTTAATTTTCAATTTATCTTTTAAAAGCGGATGTATTTGTCCAAAGTAGCCTATGCAAGTAAGATGTTTACCAAGAACATTAACTTTTGCACTTCTGTATGGATGCATGTAGTCAATATCTTCACAAGGAGTTAATTTAATTCGTTTTGTCACCCCAAGTTCTTCAAACAATTTTTCAATAATACCTTTAAGTGTATAGAAATCTGTTTGAGTTTTGACTTGCCATTTAGAATTTTCAGTTTCACCTGTCAAAATTCCTGAAAGAATTCTTTCTTCTTTAACACCTGTTGATTTTTCATCTGCAGGTGCAATTACGTTGTAAATTTTTCCGATTTCGTATGCCCAGAATATTTTCTGACCGTTATCGTAATTGTATTTCATGCAATTAAGAACGCTTGCAGCCATATTTTGTCTTAGCATTGTGCATTCTTCACTTGCTGAATTTAGAACTTTTACGGCTTTGGCTTCATCACAAGTTTGCATATATTTATCAAGTAGTGGTTTACCTATTAATGATGATGTGATAATTTCATCCAAGCCTGATGCAAGCATTAATTCATTAACTTTTTTTATCACTTTTTCTTCAAGAGAAATTTCAGGAGTTTGAGTTTTGCTAGGCAATGTAGGAGTAATTTTGTCATATCCATTGATTCTAGCTATTTCTTCAATCAGGTCAATTTCTCGAGTTACATCGCCGGCTCTGAATGATGGTACTAAAAATTTAGCAGCAGCATCGTTCCCGCCAAGTTTTTTAAATCCTAGTTTTTCAAGGATTGAAATACATTTATCAGGAGCGATTTCACATCCTAAAATTCTTTTTATTTGAGCGTATCTAAGAGTAATTTCGATAGGTTCAAGTTTGTTTTCACCTGCTTCCACAACACCTTCAATTTCAGCGTCTGCAAGTTCTGTAAATAATTGCATAGCACGCATTAAAGCAGGTTTTATTGCTTCAATATCAACTCCTCTTTCAAATCTTGCTGAAGCTTCTGAACGGTAGCCTACACTTCTTGAAGATTTTCTTGTAGTTGCTGATGGGAAATAAGCTGCTTCAAGTGCAACATTTTTAGTATTTTCATCAATTTCAGAATTTTCTCCGCCGAATACACCAGCAAGACAAACACCTTTATCTTTGTCAGCAATAAGAACGCTGTCATTTGTCAAAGTTCTTTCTGAACCGTCAAGAGTTATAATTTTTTCGCCTTCTTTTGCTCGTCTTATGCAAATATAACCGTCAAGTTTGTCTAAATCGAATGCGTGGAATGGTGTGCCATATTCAAGCATTACGTAATTTGTAATATCTACAGCATTATTTATTGCTCTAACACCTGATGCTACTAATCTTTTTTGCATCCAATCCGGAGATGGTTTAATTTTTATATTTTTCAAAATACCAAGTGAGTAGTATTTGCATACGTCATTATCAATAATTTCAACTTTGAATTTATCAGTTGATAAATCTCTTGTACACTCAAGAGGTGAGAATTTTAGCGGTTTGTCAAAAATTGCGCTTAATTCTCTTGCAATACCAATTACAGACATCTGATCGCCTCTGTTTGCAGTCGGAGCGACATCAAGAATATAATCTTTATCAAAGCCTAATACATTCTCAACATTTTCTCCGATTTTTACATCAGGGAAAATTCTATTTAAAACAAGAATACCATCTTCTTCTTGATATCCACGTTCAGAAACTCCTAATTCATCAGCAGAACATAGCATACCTTGAGATTCAACCCCTCTGATTACAGCAGGAGTCAAGGTAAACATTTCACCGGTTTTTCTGTTTAAAACTTGTGAGCCTACAGATGCATATGGAACAATTTGTCCTTCAGCAATATTTTGAGCTCCGCAGACAACTGTTTTTAGACCTGCACCTGTATTTACGGTTACAAGGTGAAGGTGATCAGAATTTGGGTGGTTATCAATTTTTTCTATTTGAACGGTTTTTATGTTTGTAAATTGCGGCTTTAATTCTTCTACAGCTTCAACTTCCAATCCGCTCATAGTAAGTTCATGTGCTATTCTTTCGACTTCTATATCAGATAAATCTACAAATTCGTTTAACCAGTTTAATGATACTTGCATTTTTTATAATTCCCTCTCGTTTTAATTATTCTATAACTGAATAATACTACAAACGAGATGGAATGTAAATTAGAGGAATAATTTTATGTTATAATAAATTTATGAAAAGAGCTGTAGTATTTGCGCATTACGATAAAGATAACATTGTCGCTGATTATGTAATTTATTATATTAAAGCTTTGAAAAAGATTGCACAGACAATTGTTTTTGTATCTTGTAATGATATAAAAAATCCTGAATGTTTAGAAGGGTTAGCAGATAAAATTATTGACGAACCTCATGATGAGTATGATTTTGGATCTTACAAACGAGGTTTTTTATATTTACAAGATAAGTTAGATGATTATGATGAATTAATTTTTGCAAATGACAGCTGCTATGGTCCTTTGTATCCTATTGAAGATGTTTTTTCTGAAATGGAAAATAGAAATTGCGATTTTTGGGGAATTACTAAAAATAATTTCGGTTATCAAAAAAACATTGGACATTTTTTTATTAAACGTCCTCATATTCAAAGTTATTTTGTAGTAATAAAAAAATGTATTTTTGAGAAAGATTTTTTTGCCGAATTTATAAAATCAATCACTCACCAATCAAATAAAAAATTAATTATTTCAAACTACGAAATTGGTCTGACAGAATTACTTTTAGATAAAGGATATACATATTCGACATTAATAAGTGCCTATGAAAATATCAACAACATTACAATTTTGAAATGGCGTGAAATTATAGAAAAATATAAAATGCCTTTTATTAAAAAATCATTATTTGATCTAAAAAATACAGATGCGACTACTATTGAAAATTATGAAAATCTACTTGGAAATTATCCAAAAACTTTAATAACAATTCCAAGAAACATCAATAAAAAAATACCTTTTGTATTTAAAAAATTTATATTTGCAACTCTTGCAAATTTCCCTTTTGCAATAAGAAAACCTTTTGCAATTATGATAAATAAACTATTTCCTATTATTAAGGATTGATTTTTTTAAGTTTTTTTTAATTTGCTGCAAATACCAAATAAATTGAGCAAACGGAATAAATAAAAGTATAAATATATTTCGATATTTCTTAAACATTTCAAAATATATTTTCATTTGTAACTGTTTTGGAGAATAATGATTTGATTTATAAATATAACTGTCTGTATGTAAACGCCATTTTGTAAGTTTTTCAGGAATATAATAAAATTTTCCAATATATGCCATCTGTACCCATAGCCACCAATCAAGCAGACTATCTATCGGAGGAGTGTAACTGATTTTTAATAAATCCTCTCGTTTTGCCATAACTGATGAAAAAGTAAAAATTTTATTATTTAAATAAAAATTATAAAACATTTTTTTTGGATAATTTTTTTTCTTCAATAAAGTTCTAGTTTTTTTTAAAGCAATTGAAAAATCTCTGACTTTATTTTCATCTCCGAAAAATTCACAATCATTAAAAATTAAATTTAAATCAGGATATTTTTTTATAATTTCAACCTTTTTTTCAATATTGTCAGAAGTAATTAAATCATCACTTTCCAGAAATACAATCCAATCCCCTGTAGCACATTCAACTCCACGTTTTACGGTTTGAGCAAGCCCGAGATTTTTTTCATTAATAAATAATTTTATTCGTTCATCATTAAATGATTTAATAACATCAACAGAACTATCAGTTGAACAATCATCTACAATAATCAATTCCCAATCATTATATGTCTGATCTAATACTGATTGAATTGTTTCTTTTATATAATCCTGATAATTATAACTTGCTGTGACAATAGAAATTTTCATACAATTATAATACAATAAACAAGATTGAAATATTGGATCTTAATAACTATTTAAATAATAGAAAATCACCTTCTTATAAAGAAGGTGATTTTAATCTATGTGTAAATTTTAAAATTTTATTTTTATTATTTATTTTGCAGCAAATTGTTCATCAATTTTTGCGAATTTTGCTTCAATCATATTTGTGTATCTTTGGCAAGATTCTTTATCTTGAATCCAGTTTGGAAGGATTTCTTTTTGTTCTTTTGTTAATTTTGTACCTTCTGGAGAATTTGCATATTCTTTAATTACTTTATATTGTTTTTCATTTAAGTCTACGTTTTCTAATGCTTTAGATTTTTTGAATTTAATCGGATCATAATTTTCAAATACACGATTTAAATCTTCTTCTTTAGCAGCTAAATCACTATATGATTGTTTTTTAATATTTTCTACATATTCAACATGGTTTTTCGCCATATTAACACTTGTTTCTTTTTTTAGTTTTAAAGTTTCCTTGCTAGTCAATCTTGCGTCTAAGTTATCCAAATTAGCATTTTCAGTTCTTTCTCCGTTAAATATTGTTCTATTTTGATTTTGACTATTAGAATTTTTCTTTCCTTTAATTTTATCTGCTAATTTGTTAGCTTTGCCAGAGATGCTATTCCAAAGTTTAACGCCGCTTTCTCCAATTGCAACAAAAACATTTTTTACATTTCCCATAAAGCCTAATTTTTTGCCTTGTTCTGCTACAGCTTTTGTTAATTTACCTTTACCAACTGCAACACTTAAACCTACATAAGCTGCTGCAAGTGCTGTACCTATGCCAGCTGCAACTTTTACATTTTTATTATCTTTTTTGAATTCAAAATCTTTTCCAGCTTGAATATTGTCAGCATTTTTAATTAATTGTTTTTTGAATTCGTCTTGAGATAAAGTTTTTACTTTACCTTGTGAATTAGTAACTTGGATTTTACCCTGTTGGGTCATTTCTACTTTGTTCCCGCCGATTGCTAATGCAGGTCCAATTGTCATGTTGTTTGTCATAAACTTCTACCTTTCAAAATTTACACACATTATATGTCTCCATGAAAACACGTCAAAGAAAAAAAATGCTAATTTTACATATATATATTAACAAATATTTACAAAAAATACTACCCCTTATTTTTCGGGGTAGTATTTAAGCTCTCTAAACGGATAAACCTCTCTAAATTTTTTTAAAGTTGTGGTTGTGCAACCATACTTCCTATGAACAACCTGAGTATCCGCATTTCAAACAGATAAAGCAGCCTTCAGCCATTTGAATTTCATTTCCGCATTCAGGGCATTTTACTGTTTTTATTTCACCTGTAGGTTCTTCAGAATCAATAGTTTCTTCAATTACAGTTTCTTCTGTTTTAGTTTCTTCTGTTTTTTTCTTATCGTCCAAATTCATTGGTTGGAATTGACGAGAATTGTTTCTGTATACTGTGATACCTTTTAGATTGTTTTCGTAAGCTAAAATATATGCTTCTTCAATATCTTTTCGAGTTGCATGTTCTTCAAAGTTTACTGTTTTAGATACAGCATTATCTGTATGAAGTTGGAATGCAGCTTGCATTTTTACGTGCCAGTATGGAGAAACATCGTGAGCTGTTACGAAAATACGTTTAGCATCAGTTGGAACTCCATCTACATGTGCAACAGAACCTGTTTTAGCGATTTCTTTCATTAATTTTTCTGAATAGAAGCCATGTTCTACTGCATAATCCTTGAATATTGGATTAACTTCAAGCATTTCAGTACCGTCCATGATTAATCTGGAAAATACTAGTCCGAATAATGGTTCAACACCGCCTGATGCTGACGCAATCATAGAAATTGTTCCGGTAGGAGCAATACAAGTTGTAGTTGCATTTCTTATACCTACTTTTGCAATTTGTTCATCTAATTCTTTCCATTGTTCGTCAGAAATTTTGCCTGCAGATTTTCCTTTGTATTTGTTATACAAATAGTTTGGAGAATCATATACACTGCCTTTGAAGTTATTAAATCTTCCTCTTTCTTTTGATAATTCAATTGATTCACATTTAGATTCATAATCAATAAATTCCATAACTTGACCGGCTAATTTTGTGCCTTCTTCTGAAGCATAAGAAATGCCTAATTTCATAAGCATATCAGCCCAACCCATTACACCTAAACCGATTTTTCTGTTGTTTTGAACCATTTCAGAAATTTGAGGTAGAGGATAATTATTTACAGCAATTACGTTATCCAAGAATCTGATAGCAGTTCTTGTAGTTTCTGCAAGTAAATCCCAGTTGATTTTTCCATCTTCTACCATTCTGCCTAAGTTAATAGAACCTAAGTTACAAGCTTCATAAGCTAATAAAGGAACTTCTCCGCAAGGATTTGTAGATTCAATAGGCCCTACTAATGGAGTTGGGTTATCTGAATTCATTTTATCAATAAAGATAATTCCAGGTTCACCGTTTCTCCAAGCTCCGTCTACAATCATATCAAATACTTTTTTAGCACTTAATTTCCCTGCAACGGTGTTATTTTGCGGATTGATTAATTCATAATCAGTACCGTTTTTCAAAGCTTCCATAAATTTATCTGTGATAGCAACAGAAATATTAAAGTTATTTAATTTATTATTATCGCTTTTGCATTCAATAAAGTCTAAAATATCAGGGTGGTCAACTCTTAAAATACCCATGTTAGCACCACGACGTGTTCCACCTTGTTTAACAGCTTCTGTAGCTGCATTGAATACTTCCATAAATGAAACAGGGCCTGATGATACACCCATTGTTGATTTAACAACACTATTTTTAGGTCTTAATCTTGAGAATGAAAAACCTGTACCACCACCTGATTTGTGGATTAATGCAGTATTTTTTACGGTTTCAAAAATACCTTCCAAGCTGTCTTCTACAGGAAGAACAAAGCAAGCTGCCAATTGTCCTAATTCTCTGCCTGCATTCATTAATGTAGGAGAGTTTGGCATAAAGTATCTGCTTGTAATAGCTTTGTAGAATCTGTCAGATAGTTTATCTACATCACTTTGAGATTTCCCGAATTTTAAATCCCCTGCAGCAATTGTATCTGCAACTCTTCTGAACATGTCAGCCGGTGTTTCTACGCATTTCCCTTCTTTATCTCTTTTTAAGTATCTTTTTTCAAGTACTTTAATCGCGTTTTCTGTTAAATCTAATTTTTCCATGCATGTGCTGTTTGAATCCGTCACATTAACCTCCGTTTTATTATGTGTATTAAGTTATTTATATCCCCTTTTTAAAATAAATAAAAAGCATGTCTGTTTCTTTATTTTACACCAATAATAAAAAGCATGGCAAGGAAGTTTTTATCTCATTAAGAATTGTTACTCTATTTTGTAGTTTTATTAAAATTCTAGTTGAGAGATTACAAAGTCGAACATGTTTATAATATAATATTTCTTGAGGTATTACATTGAAACATTCAAAACTTACAGCCCTGATATTTATAGCATTAATTTTAGGTGTGATTGTAGGTCATTTTGCACCTGATTTTGCAGTAAGAATGCGACCATTTGCTGTTATATTTTTAAGAATGGTGAAAATGATTATTGCTCCTTTATTGTTTGCGACTTTAGTTGTAGGAGTTGCAGGCCATGGAGATGCTAAAAGCCTTGGAAAAATCGGGCTTAAAACAATTATTTATTTTGAGGTCGTTACAACTTTAGCTTTAATAATCGGTTTGACAATGGCTAACATATTTAAACCTGGTATTGGATTTGTAACAGGAAGTACTCCTCATGCAATACATATGCAGGAAGCCGGATTATTAGCTGCTACTCAGGCTCATACATCAATTAGTGAAATGATTGTGGGGATTTTCCCGACAAGTATTATTGATGCTATGGCACAGGGAAATTTATTACAAATAGTTGTATTTTCAATATTCTTTGCCCTTGCGATGGTGGCTGTCGGAAAAGCTGCAGAGCCTGTTATTAATTTTTTGAATTCAGTATCTCAAATAATGTTTAAGTTTACCGAATATGTAATGTATTTTGCTCCTTTAGGTATTTTTGGGGCTATTGCAGCTACAATCGGTGCAAATGGATTATCTGTTTTGAAAAGCTACTTTAAAGTAATCGGTGCAATGTATTTTGCTCTTGCGGTATTTGTATTATTGGTATTATTTATTGCTTGTAAAATTGTAAAAATATCATTAAGAGATTTATTAAGAGCTGTACAAGAGCCTGCATTATTGGCGTTTACAACAGCAAGTTCAGAGGCAGCTTTTCCAAAAGCTATGGAAATTATGGAACGTTTTGGAGTTCCTAAAAATATTGTAGGATTTGTAATGCCTACAGGATATACATTTAACCTTGACGGAAGTACAATTTATCTTGCGATGGGTGTATTATTCTCATCACAAATTGTAGGAATTCATCTTGATTTAAATCAACAAATAATTATAATGTTGGCATTGATGCTTACAAGCAAAGGTATAGCCGGAGCGCCAAGAGTTGCATTAATTGTACTAGCAGGGACTTTAGCAAGTTTCAATATCCCAATACTTGGGGTTGCAATTCTTTTAGGAATTGATCAAATCTTAGATATGGGAAGAACTGCCATCAATCTTGTGGGCAATTGCGTTGCAACTGTTGTAATAGCTCGTTGGGAAAATGAATTTGATTATAATAAAATGCATGAATTTGTGAAAGAATCTAAGGCTGAAAGTCTTGGAAATGATATACAGCATACAATTGATAAAATAAAAGAGGGATAATTAAATATGGGTAACGAAACAAGTACAAAAACAGAATTTAAAGATACTCTTAACTTGCCTCAAACAACTTTGGCAATGAGAGCAAATGCAACTGTAAGAGAACTTGAAATTCAAAAGTTCTGGAATGAAAATGATATCTATAACAAAATTATAAATAACCGAGATAAAGCAAATAAATTTATTTTACATGACGGACCTCCATATTTGAGCTCTGAAAAAATTCATGTGGGTACTGCTTTAAATAAAATTCTAAAAGATATTTTATTAAAATATAAAGCTCAAGCAGGTTTCTATACTCCATATGTTCCTGGATATGACGGGCATGGACTCCCTATTGAAAATGCTGTTGTAAAAAATATTAAAGGTGGTAGAAATGCTCTTACTCCTTATGAACTAAGACAAAAATGCCGAGAATTTGCTCATAAAAACTTAAAAGGTCAAGAAAGTGAATTCAAACGTCTTGGTGTTTTAGGAAATTGGGAACATCCATATTTAACTATTAATCCTGAATTTGAAGCCGAACAGGTAAGAGTGTTTGGTGATATGTATAAAAAAGGTTATGTTGAAAAAGGTTTAAAACCGGTATACTGGTGTGCATCTTGCGAAACAGCTCTTGCTGAAGCAGAAGTTGAATATGCTGATCATACATCTACTTCTATTTATGTAAGATTCAAATTTGATGAAGAAAGCCAAAATAAAATAAATAATTTGATAGAAGGAACTAAAGGTAAGGATATTTATGCAGTAATTTGGACAACAACTCCTTGGACAATCCCTTCAAATATGGCAATCAGTATGCATCCTAGATTTGAATATACATTCTTTGAATACAATGATGATGTATATGTTGCAGCTCAAGAACTTTTAGGAAGCTTCTTAAAAGATGTTGAATGGGAAGAAGCTGATATTAAAGTCCTTGGATCTTGCAAAGGTCAAGATTTAGAATTGTTAAATACTAAACATCCTTTAGTTGATAGAAAATCTCCTATAATTTTAGGTGAGCACGTTACATTAGATGCAGGTACAGGTTCTGTACATACAGCACCTGGTCATGGTCTTGAAGACTATGAAGTAGGCTGCAAATATGGTATTGAAGTATTCTCTCCATTAGATAGCAAAGGTGTATGGACTGAAGCTGTTAATGATAAAGACTTAGAAGGTGTTCCTTATTATAAGGGAAACTCAATTGTAATAGAAAAACTTCAAAATTGCGGGGCATTGTTAAAATCCCAAGATATCAATCACAGTTATCCACATTGTTGGAGATGTAAAAATCCTGTAATTTACAGAGCAACTCCTCAATGGTTTGTAAAAGTTGATAAATTCAGAGAACAAACTTTGGAAGCTATAAAAGGTGTAAAATGGATTCCATCAAGCGGTGAAGCAAGAATTTCAAACATGGTTGCAGGTCGCACAGATTGGTGTATTTCTCGTCAACGTGCTTGGGGTGTTCCTATTCCTGTTTTCTATTGCGAAGACTGCGGAGAAGTAATCGTTACAGATGAAACAATTGAAAATGTAGCAAAAATCTTTGAAAAGGAAAGCTCTGATGCTTGGGTTAAATACTCTGCTGAGGAATTATTACCACAAGGTTTTAAATGCCCAAAATGTGGAAAAACTCATTTCAAAAAAGAAAATGATATTATGGATGTTTGGTTTGATTCCGGTATCACTTGGCGTGCTGTTGTAAATAAACGTTCAGAAGAATTAGGAACAACTCCTGTTGAAATGTATTTAGAAGGTTCTGACCAACACAGAGGTTGGTTCCAATCTTCACTTTTGACATCTATTGCTACTCAGGGAATTGCCCCTTATAAATCAGTTTTAACTCACGGGTTTGTATTCGGGGAAGATGGGAGAAAGATGTCAAAATCATTAGGAAACTACATTAGACCTGATGAAATTATCAAAAATTATGGTGCAGATATTTTAAGATTATGGGCAGCATCTGTAGATTATAGAAACGATACAAAAATTGGAAATAATATTATTAAACAGCTTGCTGAAATTTTCAAAAAAACAAGAAATACATCAAGATTCTTAGTTGGAAATTTGTTTGATTTTGACCCTAAAAATGATTACGTAAAATATGAAGATTTAAAAGAAATTGATAAATTTGCTCTTCATAAATTAAATCATTTGATAGAAAGTGTAACGGAAGCTTTTGATAATTATGAATTTTATAAATATTTCCAACAATTGCAAAATTTTGCAGCTGTAGATTTAAGTTCATTCTACTTGGATATTGTAAAAGACAGATTATATACTGCGGGGAAAAAATCATTATCACGCAGAGCTTGTCAGACAGTTCTTTATGAAATTTTGCAGACATTGGTAAGAATGTTAGTTCCGGTTATGCCTCACCAGGCAGAAGATATTTGGATGAGTGTTCCAGAATGTCAAAAAGATGGACTGGAAAGTATCTTGTTATCGAACTGGCCTAAAGCAAAACCAGAATGGGATAATGTAAAATTAGAAGATGATTTCACAAAAATTTTGAAAGCAAGAGAAGTTGTAACTCGAGCAATTGAACCTTTGAGAGCAGAAAAACAAGTTGGAAGCTCTTTAGAAGTTGCAGTATATGTAAAAGCTGAAGATGATAGTGTATTAAAAGCAAATGAAGATGAATTATGTAATATCTTCATCACATCACAAGCTTATGTATGCTCTGAAAAACCTGTAAGTGTATTAAATGAATATATAGAAGAAGGATATACTGTATGGGTTACAAAAGCAGAAGGTGAAAAATGTGCTCGATGCTGGAAATACAGGAAATTAAATTCTGACGGTATTTGCAGTGAATGTGAAGAAGCTATTAAATAATAAAAAAGAGCCTTTTTAAAAGGCTCTTTTTTTTATTACGAATTGTTAATATTTATAATTCTTTTTTAAAGATTTATATAAAATCTGCCGTAACCATGATTACAAGTACTATTTGAAAGGAAATTAGCTTCCAAAAATAAACTAAAAGTTTACACCAAAGCTTTACGGAAAGGGTAAAAACAATGGGAATGGCAGCATCACAAGCAAGATTATTAAGTATAACAGCCAGACTGACCAATAATGAAAATACAGGTCAGAGTATTTCCTATTCTAAACAACGTTTGTCTGATCAAACTCAACAGATTACAAACGAATATAATGAAGCTCTTTCTGCAACTAAATTAACTGTATTGACAGGTTTTAACGGTGCAGAAGCAACTTATACTGATATATCCTATAGTTTAATGACAGGGCCTCAAATGGCTGAAAATACAAAACAATATGTTGTAACTGATACGAAAGGAAGAATATTAGTTACTAATGATATTGCAAAAGCATATGAAAACTCAAACGGGAATTATAATCAGTTTTTAGCAAGTTTGACAGGTGCAACAGTTGCAACTAACGGAAAATCATATTCTCAATCTGATATTGCCGTAAACAGAAATGATGAAACTTGGAAAAAGTTAGATGCAGATGGTAATGAAATTGATGCATCTCCTGATGATCCGGATGCATATGATACAAATAGCCAAACTTTAGCTGCAAAACAAAAAATCCATGAAGCTTGGGATGCATATTTTGCAACTGTAGGTATAAATTTAGGCGACGATGAACATGATTTTGGTTTTAGTTGGAATGAATTATATGTTACTAATGCTGATGGGGATTATGTTGATGCAGATGGTAACGTAATTACAGCAGACCAAGCTAAAGCAGGTCAAGGTGTAACTTCTGTTGGTTGCGGTTATGCGGGATATACAGGAGTTGATGCTGACGGTAATAATATAAGCGGACCTATTAACTATGAAGGTACAAGCTCAGAATCAAGAGCATTATATGATTATGCTATGTCAATTACTGAAGCTTACTTGAGAGTAAACAGACCAGGAGAAACTAATTTTAATACCGAATTTAATGCAGATGATTATAATACTGCAGCAAATAGCGATAATACAACATTAATTAATTATTATAAAAATATCTTTAATAAAATGCAATCATCAGGTTACTTTACATATACAAGCAAACCTGCAGAGGCTGATGAAAATCATATTTATTCAGACGAAGGCACAGGTACTGCAGGTACCGTCCAAAAATCACCGTTATATGATAATTCAACTTTTGAAGAAGCTTTAAGGGACGGTTCTTTAAGACTTGAATATTATTCAACAACTGATAAAGCATTCAAATCAACAACAATTTCGGAAGATAATTGTATTCAAGAAGTTGCTGATGAAAGGGCTATCGCTCAGGCTGAATCTAAGTATAATCAAGATATGGCAGATTTAGAAAATAAAGATAAAAAGTTAGATTTGGAATTGAAAAAGTTGGATACTGAACATAGCGCTTTACAAACAGAATATGATTCAATTAAAAATGTTGTAGATAAAAACGTTGAAAATTCATTTAAAACATTCGGTTAATAAAAAAGACCTCTTAAAATTAAGAGGTCTTTTTTTATGAATAATTTAATTATTATTCTTTTCCAACATTTCCTGATTTTTCGATAATTTCTTTTTCGATATTTGCAGGAACTTGTTCGTAGCATTTGAATTCCATAGAGAATGTACCACGCCCTTGAGTGTTAGATCTCAAATCAGTTGCGTAACCGAACATATTAGCAAGAGGAACTAATGCTCTTACAATTACGTTACCAGTGTTACCAACAGGTTCTTGACCTTCAACACGTCCACGACGTCTTGAAATATCACCGATAATTGTACCTGTGAATTCATCAGGAATTTCAATTTCAACTTTCATCATAGGTTCAAGGATACAAGGTTGAGCTTTTCTGCAGCCTTCTTTAATAGCCATAGAACCAGCAATTTTGAATGCCATTTCAGAAGAGTCAACTTCGTGGTATGAACCATCATATAACTCAACTTTAACGTCAATCATTGGGAATCCTGCTAAGATACCGCCTTCTAAAGCTTCTTCCATACCTTTTCTTGCAGGTTCGATGTATTCTCTAGGAATAGCACCCCCAACGATTTTGTTTTCAAATACAAATCCTGCATTTTCTTCAGCCGGTGAAATTCTAACTTTAACGTGACCATATTGACCTTTACCACCTGATTGACGGATGAATTTAGAATCTTGGTCAGCATTTCCGCGGATTGTTTCACGGTAAGCTACTTGAGGTTTACCGATGTTAGCTTCAACTTTGAATTCTCTTAACATACGGTCAACAATAATATCAAGGTGAAGTTCACCCATACCAGAAATGATTGTCTGACCTGTTTCTGTATCTGATTTAACTCTGAATGAAGGATCTTCTTCTGCAAGTTTTTGTAAAGCGATACCCATTTTATCTTGGTCAGCTTTAGTTTTTGGTTCAATAGCAACAGAAATAACTGGTTCTGGGAAAGTCATTCTTTCTAAGATGATAGGAGCTTTTTCATCACATAATGTATCACCTGTAGTAGTGTCTTTCAAACCTACTGCTGCACAAATATCACCTGCGTATACTTCTTGTTCTTCAAGTCTTTGATCAGCATACATACGAACTAATCTTGCTATACGTTCTTTTTTACCGTTTGTAGCGTTTAATACATAAGAACCAGAAGTGATAACACCTGAATAAACTCTTAAGAAAGTTAAACGTCCTACGTATGGGTCTGTCATAACTTTGAATGCTAAAGCTGCGAAAGGTTCAGAATCTGAAGAATGTCTTTCTGTTTTTGTTCCGTCTTCCAATTCACCTTCAATAGCTTTTACATCAACTGGTGATGGCATATAATCAACAACTGCGTTTAATAATAATTGAACACCTTTGTTTTTGAATGCTGTACCACAGCATACAGGAACAATTTTGTTATCGCAAACAGCTTTTCTTAATGCTGCTTTTAATTCATCAACTGTGATAGAATCAGGATCTTCAAAATATTTTTCCATTAAAGCATCATCTTCAGAAGCGATAGCTTCAACCATTGCATCTCTGTATTCTTTAGCTTTGTCAGCCATATCTGCAGGTACATCTTCTTCTTTAATATCAGTTCCTAAATCGTTAGTATAAATTTCAGCTTTCATTGTCATAAGGTCAATCAAACCTGTAAATTTATCTTCAGCACCGATAGGCAATTGGATAGGAACAGCATTTGCACCTAATCTTGTTTTAATTTGGTCAACTACTCTGTAGAAATCAGCACCTGTTCTATCCATTTTGTTAACGAATACCATACGCGGTACTTCATATCTGTTAGCTTGTCTCCAAACTGTTTCTGATTGAGATTGAACACCACCTACAGCACAGAATACTGCAACTACACCGTCTAATACACGTAAAGAACGTTCTACTTCGATTGTGAAGTCAACGTGCCCCGGGGTGTCGATAATGTTGATTTGGTGTCCTTTCCATTCAGCAGTTACAGCTGCAGATTGGATTGTAATACCTCTTTCACGTTCTTGATCCATGAAGTCTGTTACTGCAGCACCATCATGAACTTCTCCGATTTTATGAGTTTTACCTGTGTAAAACAAAATACGTTCAGTTGTAGTGGTCTTACCAGCATCGATGTGAGCGGCAATACCAATGTTTCTGATTTTTTCTAATGGAGTTTTTCTTGCCATTTTTGTTTTTTCCTTTTTTATATTGTGTACATCGCTATTATATTTTTAGCCTCAATAAAAATTATCACACAAACATGTATTTTTACAAAACAATTTATTTGTAATTTTTAATATTTGCAATATAATTAGGATTATGAAAACTAAGGAAAAAGATTTAACGACGGCTGAAATTGTAAAAGAAACAGATTTAAAACACATTGCAGTTATTATGGACGGGAATCGCCGTTGGGCAAAAGAAAAGAATTTGCCGTCTGCAATGGGACATAAAAAAGGTGTAGATGCATTAAAAACAACTCTTAGAGCTTGTAAAGATTTTGGAATAAAATACTTAACTGTCTATGCTTTTTCAACTGAAAATTGGAAAAGAAAAAAAGAAGAAGTTGATTTTTTGATGGAACTTTTAGCAATTACTCTTACGAATGAGCTAGCTGAAATGCATTCAGAAGGTGTTGTAATAAGTTTTATAGGTGATATTTCAAAGTTAAGCGATAAGCTTCAAAAAATCCTTGCAAATTCTGTAGAAACAACAAAAAATAATACAGGTGTTCATTTGCAAATTGCATTTAACTATGGAGCTAGAGATGAGATTGTTCATGCAGTAAAGTCAATTATTGCCAAAGGAGTTAAAGCCGAAGATATTACAGAAGAAATGATTTCCGAAAATCTTTATACAAAAGGAATTCCTGATCCTGATTTATTGATTAGGACAGGTGGGGAAAAAAGAATTTCTAATTACCTTCTATGGCAAATTGCTTATTCAGAAATATTAGTGACTGATGAATACTGGCCTGAATTTGGACGTGACTCTCTTGCAAAAGCTGTAGAAGAATTTAAAAACAGACAAAGAAGGTTTGGAAAATAGATTATAAGAGTACAAGATGTACAGAAGGCAAGATGACAAGCTATTTTTAATAGAAATTTCATGCAAAGCACCTATGATAGCTTGACCTCCTGTCCTCAGAACTTCTGTAAAGCTTGTTAATCAAAGGATATAAATATATGACAAAAACAATCGTATTTGCAACTGGAAACGCTCATAAATTACAAGAAATACAAGAGATAGCAAAAAATACGGATATTGAATTCATTCTTCCAAATGAAGGTTTTAATCCGATTGAAACTGGGAAAACTTTTGAAGAAAATTCTTTAATAAAAGCAATGGAAGCAGCAAGAGTAAGCCATAAAATCTCTTTAGCAGATGATTCAGGGCTGTGTGTTGATGCTTTAAATGGAACCCCTGGAATTCATTCTGCGAGATATGCTGAAACTCCTCAAGCAAGGATTGATAAACTTTTAAATGCAATTAATGGTGAAACAAACAGAGATGCAAAATTCGTGTGTGCTATGACTCTTGTAGATGAGAATGGGAAAATTTTATTTAAAACTCGCGGTGAATGTCTAGGCAAAATTGCTGAAAAACAATCAGGACAAAATGGTTTTGGATATGATCCTGTTTTTCTTACAAAAGATACAGATTATACGAAAACTATGGCAGAAATGTCTGAAGAAGAAAAAAATGAAATATCACACCGTGGCAGAGCGCTAAGAAAAGTTCTGGCATATTTGCAAGTGAGAAATCTCGGTTAAGGATTAATTAGTTGGATTGCCGCATATTCTCTCGCAATGATTATAGATGTCATTATGAACTTGTTTCAGAATCTATAATAAAAAAATAGACCCTGAAATAAATTCAGGGTGACAAGTTTTACAGCAATTTTGAGAAACTAGTTCAAAATAATTAACCTGATTATAAAATTAAAAAGGCTGGATTGCTTCGCATTCGCTTGCAATGACTATAGATATCATTATGATCTGGTTTCAGAATCTATAATAAAAAAATAGACCCTGAAATGAATTCAGGGTGACAAAAGTATACAATTCCAGTCATTCCGAATTTATTTCGGAATCTTAAAGTTATGTGAAACCCTTAATCAAGTTTAGGGTGACAAGTTTTTATAATTATTCTAAGTATATTATGACGAAAGAAATTAAAAAAAAAGACCGGCGTGAAAAGATTTTCCGGTCTACAAAAAGATTCGATTTATTTATATACAATACAAGATTTTTTTTATTTGCTGTACAATATTGCTTTTGCAGGAATTGTACTTGGTAATATTGTTTGATCATAGAATACAACTGGGTATATATCAGTTGGGTTTTTAATTTCACAGTTAGTTTCATCGCTTGCTGTAGAGTTGTCACATTGAACTACTCTGTTAGGAGCTTTAATACCATTTACATCGATGAAACCATAACATTTCTCAGGAGTAGCACCATCAGCTTGTGTACAATGTATAGCTTTTGTAGGATCATATGTAAACATAATTCCATCATTAAAGAATAATGTAGTATTACCTTCTGCAATTCCACCTGCAGTCATTCCTTGTAAAGCCCCGCTACCAACGGATACACTATATGGGTTTCCTTTAGCATCTTTAATTGCATTACTTGCTTCTGAACATCCTGTTTTACATGCGCTTCTAACAACATTCATACGACTTTCAAACATATCTTTTAATACATAAGTAGAATTATCCGCATCAGCGAAGTTCCATTCATCAAGAGCCACGTTCAAAGTAACAGCTTGAGATAAAGCAGATAGAGCTTTTTTGTAAGCAGCTTTATACTGTGCACCTTGAGTTGAATTTATCAAAGTAGGCATAGTCATTGCAGCAACTACCCCGATAATACCTAACGTAATTAGTACTTCAGCTAATGTAAAGCCATCTCTAATGTTTGATAATCTCATAATCATTTCCACCTTTCTTATTTGTATACATGAATATTATACGATATATATATCAATTTGTCAATATTATTGATGTATATATCATTATATCATTTCAAACTTGTCTATATATTTTATTAGAGGAATAAAATGAAATTAGATAAAGAAATAATAGGTAAAAAAATACGTCAAATTCGTATAGAAAAGGGAATTTCACAAGAAGCTCTTTCTGAAAAAATTGATATTTCTCCACGTCATATGTGTACTATTGAAAATGGAAATTCATTTCCATCAATAGAAACATTTGTTAAAATTGCACAAATTCTTGATATCGATATCAATGAATTTTTTAATTTATCACCTAGTACTAACGATACGCTTCGAGAAGAAATTTATAACTTGATCCAAACCTCTACTATTAAAGAACTTTATCTGATTAAAGACATAATTAATTCTATTCATGCAAACAGAAAATTTTAGTTTTATACAGTAGGGCTATTTTGTATTTATTTTTGTTGACATGGGGTATCTTTGATAGTAAGATAATTGTTGCAAAAACAACATAATGATGACTAGGGAGAGATAATGAAAAAAAATATAATAATATTCTTGTCTGTAATAATAGGCGCAATACTTTTGCGGTATGGCTTTTCAGCTTTTTCGAACTTTATGCAAACTAAGAATATGATGAATAAACCTGCGCCGAGTGTGTCAGTTCAAGAAATTGAAAACGAAAGTGTTATAAGAAGTTTTGAAGCACCTGGCAGAGTAGTTTCTAAATACAGGGTAGATGTCCTAGCACGTATTTCGGGATATTTACAAAAGAGTTATTTTAAAGAAGGCGATTATGTAAAGGCCGGACAGGTTTTATTTTTAATTGAACCTACAGAATATTCAAACGCTGCAAATGTTGCAGGGGCAAATGTTAAAAATTTAAAAGCACAGCTTGTCTATGCTGAAAAACAATTAGCTCGTGCAGCAGAACTTGTAAAAAAAGATTATATTGCTAAAGCTCAATATGATCAATTACTTTCTCAAAGGGATGCCTTGAGGGCTCAATTGGCTTCTGCGCAAGCAGCTTATAATGATGCTAACAGAAATCTCGGGTATACAAATGTTAAATCTCCTGTAAACGGAAAAGTCGGGATTATTAATGTTACTGTCGGGAACTATGTGTCACCAAATTCTGGTGCTTTAACTACAATTAACAGTACAAATCCTATTTATGTAACTTTCCCGTTAGATTCAAATGATTTCCAAATCTTAGCGGATGCAGATCAGGCTAATAATAAGAACAGAAAAGTCGAATTAATTCTGGGAGGAGGTCGAAAATATCCGCTTAACGGAGTTCAAGACTTTCAAGATAACAAAGTTGACCAATCAACAGGCACGGTTACATTGAGGGCAACTTTTCAAAACCCTAATAATGAGTTAATTCATGGGGAATTTGTAACAGTAAAATTGTATTCAAACAATCCTGTGGAAGTTCCTGTAGCTCCTGTTACAGCAGTATTAGAAAACCAAGCAGGTAAATATGTTTACAAACTTGATGAAAACGATATCCCACAACTTACTTATGTAAAAGTAGGTGAGCAATCCGGTGATAATTGGATAATTAATGAAGGATTGAAAAAAGGAGATAGAATTGTAATCGAAGGTTTGCAAAAAGTTACACCTGGTAAACCTGTTAAAATTATCTCTCAAGAAGAAATGATTAAATTGAAAAAAGAACAGATTACTGAAGACAAAAAATAAACAGAATCAAATAATTAAATAGGAAAATAATAAATATTATAAAGGGATATGATGGAAAAAGAAAAAACAGGCAATCTATTTATAAAACGACCAAAGTTAGCTATCGTAATATCATTAGCAATTATGCTCGCAGGTATGCTAATGATTACGGCATTACCTTTGGAAGAATACCCCTCAATTACACCTCCTCAGGTAGTTGTAACCGCTACATATGCAGGTGCGAGTTCTGATGTTGTGGAAGATACAATTGCAGCCCCTGTCGAAGCTCAATTAAACGGTGTTGAAGATATGATTTATATGTCATCAACATCTCAAAACGGTCAGTATCAATTGACTTTGTATTTTGAAATCGGTTCTGACCCTGATATGGCTGTTGTAAATGTTCAAAACCAACTGCAATTGGTAACACCTCGTTTGCCTGAAGAAGTTCGAAGATATGGGCTGTCCGTAAAAAAATCAACAGGTGGCCCGGGGTTAATGATGATTTCTGTCAGCTCTCCGACTAATACTTATGATTCATTATACATTGCAAACTATGCATCTATTTTTATTAAGGATGAGCTTGCTCGTATTAAAGGGGTAGGTAAAGTTCAAGTTTTCGGTTCAAAAGATTACTCAATGAGAATTTGGCTTGATGCGGCCAAAATGGCTAACCTTGGAGTATCTGTATCTGAGGTAAATTCTGCTATTCAAAATCAAAACACACAAGTTCCTGCAGGTGACTTAGGTGTTGAACCTATGAAAAATAAGCAGATGATAAAACTTACAATGAGAACAAAGGGACGATTAAAAGATGTTTCCGAATTTGAAAATATTATAATACGTTCTAAACCTGATGGTTCTCAAATTAAATTAAAAGATATTGCAAGAGTTGAATTAGGTGCTGAAAGTTATTCATATTTCTCAAGAATAGGCGGAAAAGATACTGCAATGATTTCAGTAAGTCAATTGCCTGAAGCTAATGCTATTGATTTGTCTAATAAAATCAGGGCTAAAATGGAAGAATTGAGTAAAAGTTTCCCTCAAGGTATTGAATATAAAATACAGCGTGATGAAACTGAATTTGTTAGAGAATCAATCAAAGAGGTAATTAACGCTATAGCTTTAGCGATTGTACTTGTAGGTATTGTAACTTATATGTTCTTAGGCAGTGCTCGTGCTGCTTTAGTCCCATTTTGTGCAATTCCTGTGTCGTTAATCGGTGTATTTATATTTATGAATATTCTTGGATTTTCAATAAACTTGTTAATCCTATTTGCCTTGGTACTGGCAGTAGGTCTTGTTGTTGACGATGCTATTGTTGTATTAGAAAATACTCAAAGACATATTCAGGAGGGGAAAAATCCTGTAGATGCAACTGAAGTTACTATGAAAGAGGTATTTGGTGCCGTACTTGCAACATCTTTAGTATTGATGGCGGTATTTGTACCTGTTTCTTTTATGGCAGGTATCACTGGGCAAATGTTTAGACAATTCGCATTGTGTATCGCATCATCAATAGGTTTATCTACATTAGTTGCTCTTACACTTGCACCTGCCTTGTGTGCAATGATTTTAAAATCAGGTGAGGAAAAAGCTGATTTTGAATTTATTCAAAAATTCGATGATTGGTTTAACAACATAAGAGATAAATATTTGGAAGGTGTAAAAATATTTATTGATTCCCCTAAAATTACAATAAGCTTATTTGCAGGAATCATAATTTTCACATCTGTAATGTTTTACTTGATACCAAAGGGATTTTTACCGACAGAAGATAAAGGCGCAATTTTCTCTCAAATTCAGTTGCCAGATGGATCTTCTGCTTCAAGAACAGAGATGGTAGCTGCAGAAGTAGAAAAAAGAATTCTGAATATGGACGGTGTTGATACAACTATTACTCTTGTTGGTTATTCAGGTGAAAATACGGCATTGATAGTTGCCCAGTTGAAAAATTGGTCTGAACGTAAAAAGAAAGAACAATCAATGCAGAGTATATTGAGTAAAATTAAAAAAGAATTCGCGAACTACCCGTCAGCAACAATTGCATCATTTTCACCACCTTCTATTTCAGGTTTAGGTATGTTCGGTGGTTTTGAATATCAATTGCTTGATAAAGGAGATAGAACTCCTCAAGAGTTATATGATGAAGCACAAAAAATTATAGGAGAAGCAAATAAAAATCCTGCTTTCCAAATGGTATATACGTCATTTACAGCTGATTTACCGCAGTTATTAATAAAAGTTGATGAAGACAAAGCACTTGCTCAAGGTGTTGATATTTCAGAAATTTATAGTGCATTATCTGGATATTTCGGAAAATCTTACGTAAACGATTTTAACAAATATGGGCGTGTATATCGTGTATACTTACAAGCTGATGATGAATTCAGAGAAAAGCCTGCTGATATAAATAAGATTTATGTTAAAAACAAACTTGGTACAATGGTACCATTATCATCTGTTGTAACTATAAGTAATATTGTTGGACCTTACAGTTTAACAAGATATAATATGTATCCTGCAATTACAATTAACGGTCAGGCTAGAAACGGTGTAAGTTCAGGTCAGGCAATGACTGCAATGGAAAATCTTTCAGATGAAATTTTACCGAAAGATATGGGGTATGCTTGGTCTGGAAGTTCTTTGCAGGAAAAGGAATCAAGTGGACAGATTGGTCCGATATTAGCAATGTCACTTGTATTTATTTACTTGTTCTTAGTAGGCTTATATGAGAGCTGGATGCTACCTATTGCCGTATTATTAATTTCTCCTGTTGCATTGGTAGGAGCTCTATTCTTCCAATATGTTGCAGGATATTCTCTAGACTTGTATTCACAAATCGGACTTGTTATGTTAATTGGTTTGTCTACTAAACAAGCTATTTTGATTATTGAATTTGCAAAAGATGCTCATCAATCGGGTATGAGTATAAAAGATTCTGCTATGCAGGCTGCAAAATTGAGATTCAGAGCGGTTATGATGACAAATATCGCATTTATTTTAGGTCTTTTACCTTTGGTATTTGCAAAAGGAGCAGGTGCTGCTAGTAGAAATTCTGTTGGTATGACAGTATTTGGCGGAATGATGGCTGTTGCGTTTATCGGTACGTTTTTAGTTCCGGCGTTTTTCGTAATGGTCGAAAACTTAAAAATCTATATTGGCCAAAAAGCTAAAACATTTAAAAAAAAGGATAACTAAATGTTGTTGAAAAAAATAATATTATTAAGTTTAATAATAAGTTTTATAAATATAAATACTTCTTTTGCCTATGATATAGGAAATGAGGTAAATGAAAAAGAATACCCTTCAGCTGATGCGGTATTACCAAAACAAACTGGGAATGCTGATTTTGTAATTGAAGGTTCTGTTGAAAAAAATATAGATATGACCTTAGATAAATGTATTGAATTAGCTCTTGGTAATAACCCGCAAATTAACGCGGCATTTCATGATATTTTAGCATCTGATGCAAGAATAAAGCAAGTTTGGTCTAATTACTTCCCGCAAGTAAGCTGGCAGACAGGTTATACAAGAATAAAACAATTACAATTGTCTGATGCTTTAGGGAAAAATTTGACATTTAATTATTTTATTTTAGGTCAGGTAACTTTACAGCAGATGTTGTATGATTTTGGTGTAACTCAAAATCAGGCAACAATAAAGCGTTTAGATTATGAAGCGTACAAAACAACTTTAGGTGCAACAATTAATGATGTAATCTATCAAACTAAAGATGCTTATTATAACCTTTTATATGCTTTTGAAAATAAACGTGTCGCAGAGGATACGGTCAAGAAGTTTGAAATGTTTTATAATCAGGCAAAAGCATTTTATGAAATCGGTATGAACCCGAAAGTTGATGTGACAATTGCTGAAGTTAATTTGAGTAATGCTAAATTGCAATTAATACAAGCAGACAATGCAGTAAATCTTGCTGTTGCAAAGTTAAATAATGTAATGGGCGTTCCTTTTATAGACAAATATAATGTTCAAGAACGTTTAAAATATCAACCGGTAGATATAACATTTAATCAATCCGTAGAAATCGCAAGAGATGCAAGACCTGAACTAAAGTTAGCGGAATTAAAAGTTGAAAGTGCCAATCAAACACTAAAGCTTGTAAAAAAATCCTATTTCCCAACACTTTCAATAGAGGGTCAATATCAAATAGGTGGTAAAAGCTGGACTTCAAATTATGGTTATAACCTTGGAGGATATTTGAATTTTCCGACAGTCAATGGTATGTTGATTAAAAATGAAATTCAGGAAGCAAGGTATTTGTATGATAAAGAAATTGCAAATGCGAAAAATACCCAAAACCAGATTTATCTTGAAATCCAAAATGCATACTTGATACTGGAAGAAAAGAAAAATCAAATGCCTGTTGCTATGCTGGGTGTAAAACAGGCAAAGGAAAACTATGAATTGTCATATGGCAGATACAGAGTAGGCGAAGCAAATCCAACAGAATTAAAAGATGCTCAAATTAATTATCAACAAGCTCAATTGAGCTATTATAATGCTCTTTACCAATATAATTCAGCCAAGGCTTCCCTAGAAAAAGCAATAGGTAAAAATCTTGTATCTAATGAATCGGATATTGTAGAATTAGGAAAATAATCTTTCTTAATAAATGTTAATATTTTCTTTTTAAAAAAAGCAATTTTTTTAATCAAATATACTTTATATATATGTAAGAGATAAATAAAGAGAGAGAAAAGAAAATGTTACAAACAACAATGGAATCAAATAATAATACAAGCGGAAACGGACAATTTGGAGCTTTGACAAGAAGAAAAAGACAAAATAAAGAGCACAAAGAGTTCAATATCGAAGATTATAATTATCTTGCACAAAAAGATAGAAGAATGCGTTTCAATAATTCAAAAGATCCGATTTATTATGTATTTGATGTTATTGAAAACAGGCCGATCTCAACTTTGGCAAAAGAATTTGTAAAAGATTCATTTTTTGAAATAACAAATTTTGTATCAAAAGTCGTTAGATAATCAATAGGAAATTAGGAAAAAGGAATATTTAAAAGATGGTAATTTAGACCATCTTTTTTATTATATTATTACAACAAAAAACCAACATTTCTGTTGGTTTTTTGTTTGTATATATTTTGAAAATATTAACGTTTTGAGAATTGGAAACGTTTTCTAGCACGTTTACGACCGTATTTTTTACGTTCTTTAACACGAGGGTCACGAGTTAGAAGTCCTTCTAAACGTAAAACGTTTTTATATTCTTCATTTGCTTTAACCAATGCTCTTGAAATACCATGTCTAATAGCTCCGCATTGAGCAACAACACCGCCGCCTACAGCTTTAACTTTTACATCGTATTTTTCTTGATTATCAGTTAATACTAATGGTCTGTATACTAACATTTCAATTGCAGGTCTGTTTCCGATATAATTTTTTAATGTTTTACCGTTAACGAAGATACGACCTTTACCTTTTACAAGTTTAACAACTGCGATAGAGGTTTTTCTACGACCTGTAGCCATAATTTCTTTATCTGCCATTATTTAGCCTCCTTTTCCAACACGATTGGTTTTTGAGCAGCGTGTGGATGTTCGCTTCCGTTGTATACTTTTAATTTAGTGAATTGAGTATCACCTAAAGTATTATGTTGAAGCATGCCTTTTACTGCTTTTTCAATCAGTAATCTTGCATCTTTTTCACGTAATTCTTTTACGCTTGCTGATTTTAATCCACCAGGAAATCCTGTATGGTGATAATAAATTTTATCAGTTTCTTTTTTACCTGTTACCAAAACTTTTTCAGCATTGATTACGATAACGAAATCACCTGTATCAACGTTTGGTGTATATTCAGGTTTATTTTTTCCTCTTAAAATATTTGCGACTCTAGTAGCTAATCTGCCAAGTGTTTCACCTTCAGCATCAATTAGATACCATTTTCTTTCAACTTCTAGAGGTTTTGCTGAATATGTTTTCATGCTTAGTCTCCATTTATATTTTTATTTAGTATTCTACTTTCATTAGTGTCAACCCGAATGGACTGACTGTTTGACCTGCTTTTGTTCTGTCACATATTTCAAGGACCTCTTTCATATGTTCAGCTTGCAGGTTATGTCCTTCTATTTCTAAAAGGGTTCCGACAATTGTTCTTACCATATTGTATAAAAATCTGTTACCTACAATATCGATAATCACTTTATCACCGTCTTTTTTACATTCGGCTTTTTCAATAAAACAAATTTTGCTCGGGTTAAGCGTTCCGGAACTTTTGAAACTCGAAAAATCATGTTCGCCTAATAAATAATTTAGACTTTTTTGCATTCTTTCAATGTTAATTTCATATTTAATTCTCATTAAATCACCATCGAAAGCATTTTTATATTTACGATTGATAAATACATATCTATAAAATCTTTTTTTAGCAGATTTTTGAGCATGAAATTTGTCATTTACTTGTTCCAAATCACTGACAGAGATGTCTTTTGGTAGGATTTCATTAAGATGATAGACAAACTGTGAAGCAACAATAGGTTTGTCTATATCAAAATGAACTACCTGTCCTTTAGAATTGACTCCTTTATCAGTTCTTCCGGAAAAAATTGTTTTTATTTGTCGGTTATTATTTTCGGTATTCCCGAATATCAATGTACTGATTGCTTTTTCAAGTTCTCCTTGTATTGTCGGAGTGTTAATTTCTTTACCGTTTTCAAATTGAATTTGGCTTCCGGCATAATTTTTACCGATATACTGAACTTGAAGTGCATAACGCATAGCTTATACCAATTGGATTAAAGCCATTTCTGAAGCGTCACCGCGTCTTGGAGGTAATCTGAATATTCTTGTATAACCGCCTTGACGATCAGAATATTTTTTACCAATGATTACGAATAATTTTCTTAAAACTGTTTCTTCAGCTAATTTTTTATCAGCAGAAGGAGTTTCAAAAATTTCGCCTGTTACTAAATCAATATATTTGCCAGTTTCTTTGTCAAATATAAATTTAGCTGCTTGACGACGTGCGTGTAAGTCGCCTCTTTTTGCAAGGGTGATAATTTCTTCAGCATATGGTCTTAAAGCTTTTGCTCTAGCCATTGTTGTTTTGATTTCACCATGTACAAAAAGTTCAGTTGCTAAAGAACGTAACAAAGCATCTCTTTGATCCTTTGCTTTTCCTAGCGTATGTTTTTTAGTTTGGTGTCTCATTTTTTTATTCCTTTATGTTTTATTATTATACTTCTTCTTCAACTTCAGGATTTGGTGCTAAATCTAGTCCAAAGTGGTGAAGTCTTTCGATTACTTCGTCAGAAGATTTCTTTCCGAAGTTTTTAATATTTAATAAATCATGTTCTGATTTTTTCAATAATTCAGCCATTGAATTAATACTTGCACGTTTCAAGCAGTTATATGCTCTTACTGAAAGTTCTAATTCTTCAATTGTCATTGATGGTGTGTTTGTGTCTTCTTCAACTTTTTCTTCAACAGCCATTGAAGGTGTAATTACAGGTTGACCTGTGATAGCTGCAATTTGCATAAAGTGGTCAATTAACAGATTTGATGCTTGGCTTAATGCATTTGTTACATCAATTGAGCCGTTTGACCAAATTTCTAAAGTCAATTTATCAAAGTCGATTGAATCCCCAACACGAGTGCTTTCTACATTGTAGCTAACACGTTTGATTGGCATAAATGTTGCATCAATAGGTAATACATCAATTGATGCTCCTTTTGCATCTCTAGGTACGTCATGTGCTACATAACCTTTACCTGTTTCTACAACGATGTCAGCGTGGAAGCTGCCGCCATCTGCTACTGTGCAAATTAACCAATCTGGGTTAACTACTTTTACTCCTGCTGGAAGCTGAATGTCACTTGCAAGTACTGCGCCCGGACGATCAACATCTATTCTTAAATGTTGAGGTTCTTTGGAATCAGTTTTTACAACTAATCCTTTAAGGTTAAGCATAACATCGATAACATCTTCTAATACACCAGGAATAGCTGTATATTCGTGAGTAATACCTTCTATTCTTACTGATGTTACTGCAGTTCCTTCTAAGCTTGATAGAAGTACACGTCTTAATGAGTTACCAATTGTTGTACCAAAGCCTTTTTCTAATGGTTCGATTACGAATTTTCCGTATTGTGAACCGTCAGAACTTGTTGTTGTATTAACACATTTAATTTTTAATTCCATTTTTTAATCTCCTAGTTGTTGTTAACTATTTGTTTTATTGTTCGGGTTTAAAATTCATTATTTAGAATAGTACTCGATTACAAGTTGTTCTTTGAATTCAGGATCTAATTCTTCTCTTTCTGGAATTCTGTCGAAAGTGATTTTTAGAGCCTCTTTATCAATTGTCATCCAAGCCGGTGCACAAGCCATATCAATTAGTTCAGTTACACTTTTCAAAAATGCATTGCTTTTTGATTTGATTGTGATTACATCACCTGCTTTAACTAAATATGATGGAATATCTACTTTTTTATCATTTACAAGAACATGACCGTGGTTAACGATTTGTCTTGTTTGTTTACGAGTGATACCTAAGCCTGCTCTGAAAAGTACGTTATCTAATCTTGATTCTAAAATTTGTAAAAGAATTGTACCAGTTACGCCTTTTCTTCTTGCAGCTTCTTTATAATATTTAGCGAATTGTTTTTCACTTACTAAATATGTAAATCTGATTTTTTGTTTTTCTGCTAAGTGTATTGCATATTCAGAAAGTTTTTTTCTAACAGCACCGTGCTGTCCTGAAGCAGTTTGTCTCATAGATGATGTTAATTTTCTGTTAGACAAATCTTTTACTTTTTTATTTCTGAATAATTTATTATTTGGTCCTGTATATCTAGCCATTTTTAATATTTCTCCTTTTATTTGTGATAGGGCATCTATGGTTTGCTGTTTTGGCTTTTAACGCAAGCCCCTATCTATTTACTTTACTTAATTCGTCATTATACACGACGTTTTTTAGGTGGACGGCATCCATTGTGAGGGATTGGAGTTACGTCTTTGATTAATGTAATTTCCAAACCTGCAGCTTGGATAGCTCTGATTGCAGTTTCTCTACCTGAACCAGGTCCTTTAATGTATACTTCAACTTTTTTCATACCTTGGTCAATTGATTTTTTAGCAACAAGTTCAGCTGCTGATTGAGCTGCAAATGGTGTACCTTTTCTAGCACCTTTGAAACCTGTAGCTCCTGCTGTTGCCCAAGCAATAGCATTACCTTGAGTATCTGTTGAAGTTACGATTGTATTGTTAAATGTTGATTGAATGTGTACAACACCTTGCAATACGTTCTTTTTTTCTTTTTTCTTAGTTTTTACTGGTCTTGCCATTTTTATTTCCTCTATTTTTAAAATTAATTATTTACTAAACTGTTTTCTTTTTAGTGATAGCTAAGCCTTTTTTACCACGTCTTGTTCTAGCGTTAGTTTTAGTTCTTTGTCCGCGGCATGGAAGGTTACGTTTATGTCTTAGACCTCTGTAAGATCCGATTTCTTGTAAACGTTTAATGTGTAAAGAAACTTCACGACGAAGGTCACCTTCAATGTGGTAGTTTGCTAATTCGTTTCTTAACAATTTAATATCTTCATCTGTTAAGTCATCTGTTCTTAAATCAGGTGAAATTTTTGTAGCATCAAGAATTTTTTTTGCTCTAGTCGGTCCGATACCGTAGATGTATGTTAATGCTATTTCCATTCTTTTGTTACGAGGTAAATCTACCCCTGCTAGTCTTGCCATTTTAATTTTTTCCTTTCTTGTTGTTAGATTTTTTTTGATATGAGGCTTAAATTCTTCCTCACCATCTGCCGTTTAGCTCGCAGATTCAGCATATTTTTGTTGTGAATTAACCTTGTCTTTGTTTATGTTTTGGGTTTTCACAAATTACAGCGATTCTGCCTTTTCTTTTAATACATTTGCATTTATCGCACATTGGTTTTACTGATGATCTAACTTTCATTTTTCTTTCCTTTATATTGTGTTTGTACGTGAGATTTTATTTATTTTAGGCGGAATGTAATTCTGCCTCTGCTTAAATCATATGGTGTCATTTCTACTTTTACTTTGTCACCTGGCAAAATTCTGATGAAATTTTTTCTGATTTTGCCTGAAATATGTGCTAAAATTTCGTGATCATTTTCGAGTTTTACGCGAAACATAGCGTTAGGCATTGCCTCTAAAATTGTACCTTCAAATTCTATAACGTCTTTTGACATATTTTCCTCATTTGGTTAAATTCGGCTGTTAAATTTACACCTAATTTAGGCGCTATTATAATCTTACTTGCAAAATATTTGTTTGCAAGCTGTTTTGACATGTTTTTCGTACAAAAAAAGTAGCAAAGTTGCAAATGTTTTTCTAAAAACGGCACACTAACAATATTTACTTGAATCTTAAAAAATCATTATTAAAGCAACTTTTCAGACTTTTGTAAATTTTTCTTAATATTTTTAATTATCTGTATTTTTAATAAAACAAAAATATGAATTATTAATTTTTTTTACAAATTTTATGATTTTTGAAATTGGCTGGGAATAATATACTTAATATATATAAGTATATATTAAGGAGAGATTCTATGGCTATAAAAGTTGATGGAATACAATCGGAAGATGAGTTGAGAAAAGCTCAGGCTGCAGCTCAGGCTCAGGGTACATCTATTACTAATTATAATGAATGGGCTCAAATTTTGCAGGAGTTCCAAGATAACGGGATAGAATCCACCGGTTCATATTCAGGTGATAAAGCAAGAATGCAAGAAATTCAAGCTGCAATGCAGGAATATGCCGCTCAATTACAGGAACAAGAAAAAGTTCAGCAAAATTCCCCTGATAATAAAGAAACTGAAAAGGTTCAAAAGTCTTCAGAAACAGATCGAAACCAAGAATTAAAAGCGACGGTTGCCAATGCAACAAGTTCACAGATAATGGCAGATTATATGAAATATTATCATTTATTAATGTAAAAAAAATCACCTTACAGGTGATTTTTTATTTAAAAATTTTTAATCTGTTAATTGGCCAGAATAGGAATACAGCTCTGCCGATAAATCTATCTTCAGGCAGTAGTCCCCACCAGCGACTGTCATATGAATTACCTCTGTTATCTCCCATCATTAAATATTGATGTTCGGGGATTATTATAGGCCCGCAAATCATATCTTTTGTGCAGGGTTTATCATAATAATCACTTTGAATATATGTTTCATCTAAAGGGGTATCATTTATATATACGGTACTTTTTCCATTTTTGTCTGTTTTTATTTCGAATTTATCCCCTGGTGTTCCTATGACTCTTTTTATATAGGCTACATCTTTGCAGAAAAAGCCTGTAAGACGAGAAAATGTTTTCCAAGGGGTATTTTTTAATTTTTCAAATGGAGGATAAAATACCATTATATCTCCTCGTTTTGGACTTGTATAAAATCTGGAAAATCTTTCTACAACAATCCTGTCACCTTCTATTAATGTTGGATGCATTGATGCTGAAGGTATCCAACGAATTTCACAGATAAAAAATCTTATTAAAATTACCATTATTACAACAAATAATATTGTTTCAATAGTTTCTCTTATTGCAGGATTTAATTTAAGATAATTTTCTTTAATTTTATTTATAATTTTTTTTAGTTTATTCATTTTTAAGAAGTCCCAGAAGCTCTATTATTGCAATTTTATATTTATTCTCTTCTATATGATTTATTGATTGATATGCATTGTCTATGTAATTATTTAACAAAATATTACTTTTTTCAATACCATTTTGGTAATTTTCAATATTCTCCGCATAAATGATAGGAGCTGTATAAATGCCGTCTGTAATATCTGATTTTGTTGTTTTTATGTTAATAAGATCGTCTCTGATTTGAAAAGCTATTCCAAAGTTTTTTGCAAAGTCAGAGGCATTCTCATTGGAATTCGCAAGTGTTAGGCTACCACAAATAGCTGTTTCAAATAATTTTGCAGTTTTTTGTTCTGTTTTTTTTATGTAATCTTCAATTGTTGGAATTTGAAATTTTGAAAATTGTTGGTTTATTTCACCTTTGGTCATAAAGGATAGAGTTTCTGCAAACATTTCGATTATTTTAACAGAATTAAGTTTTGCTATTTTATCTAAAGCAATTGATAGTATATAATCTCCTGAAATTACTGCAAGTTTGTTATCAAAGTCTTTGTTAATTGTATTTATATTTCTTCTAATTTTGCTGTCATCAATTACATCATCGTGAATTAAAGATGCGTTGTGTACAAGTTCTATTGCAGTTTGAAATATTATTTGTTTTTCATCTATATTTAGACCAAGGGCTTTTAAATATAAGAATGAAATTAATGGTCTGATATGTTTTGAAGGGGCATTTAAAATGTTTGAAAGTTTTGTTTTTAAAGGTTCTTGAATGTTTATATCAGAACTTAAATTAGTACAGACATTTTCTATTTCATTTCTTACTACACCCAGTATTTTAGAATACTTTTTATCAAAACTCATATTTAATATTTTATCATAAATATTTTTTCAAGAGCATACCATATTATATTATGTATTTATGATAATTTGCAAAAAGAAAAACGACAAACTTTGTGCTTGTCGTTGGAAAATCAATAGGAAAAAGGGAAAGGAAAAATTTTGTTAACTTTGATGTATTTACATCTTTGTTTTGATAGAGCTTTTGGCGTTCTATCCGAAAGTTTTGAAAGTAGATTCAGTATTTTTTTCAATAACTTTTTGTACTGCATCCATTTCAGTAGAAATTGCATCTTGTTCAGTATCAAGTTGTTTTAATCTTAATTCCAAGTTTTTATCTTGAGCTTGAACAATTTCAATTTTTGCGTTAATTTCATCAATTGCTTGATCATATTCATATTTTTCATATTCATATTGGTTCATAGCATCGTTGTATGCATCCTGATCAGTAACTGTAGAAGTTGTAAGAGAATAAGTAATTCCAGTATTATCAATAGGATTGCCATCTTCGTCATATTGAGGGATAGTTAGGTTTATATATCTGCCTGAACTGTCTTTTTCAATGTGGCAACCGGTTGATGCTTTTACTTCTTCAGTTTTAGTTTCACTGCCGATTGTGTAGCAATTAATATTTGATTGAGAATTGCCGTTATCATCGTAGTTAGCTTTTTCTAAATCAGTTTTTTTATAGAAATATGGGCTATATTCTCCGGTAGTAGAATTTTGAACATATCTTACCAGATAATCGTCATCTCCATATTTGCTTTTTAATAGTTTTACATATTCTTCTTCTTCTTTTTGAAGTTGAACAATTTGGTCAGCTGAAAGAGATTCCAGATAGCTGTCGGCTCCTCCTGCATCTTTATCATATAAACCTTCAGCTGTAGTTGGGATTGTGCCCAATGTTCTTAATGTAGCAGATCCAACCTTAAATACAGATCTGTCATCATTAGCATTAACAATACTTGTAGCTGCTCCAACTACAGAAAAATCATCATTCCATTGTCTAATATAACTTACTGTATATGTACCGTCAGTTTGAGCAATCATTGATGTAATTTGGTTTGTTAAAGCCCCATCTTCGAAAGTATACACAGTTTTTGTGTAGTCGTCGACAGACGGTGGTACAGGTACTGACATACCCAACAAATCGTTGTAGTAGTTAGCAGATTGGTTTGACAATGTTGTTCTTTGTTGGTTGATCTGTTGACCTTCAAATTCAACATTGGTTTTTCTGGCTGTCAGACCTAAAAATCTAGCTTGTGACGCTGCCATTCCCATTGCTGTCGATCTTCCTTTCTTTTTACTTAGTACTCGTATCCATGTTATCGACACATGGGAATTAAAACTTTAACCATGTTTTAAAACATGTTAAGAATTTGTAACATGTTATTTTTGAGGTTGATTTCTAAAACGGTCTGAAATGTATGACAATATTGCGCCTCCGATTTCTTCATTAGGATCAAAATTTGAAGAGTGAGGATGGAGTGAATTTTGTATTAACATTTTTACAAGAGGTCCAAAAGCATCAGGAATTTGAGTTTTTCTATAAATTCCGGCAAGATATGTTTGAATATTTGGTGAAGTTGTATCATTAAATCGTGATAATACAGGATACATTTTATCAACCCCTTTTACTCCATTATCAAGCATAGAATTTACAATATGCAGAGTTTCTACTATTTGAGCTTCATTATTAGAGTGAATTAAAATATCTGTAAGATATGGCAATGCTGCTTCTTTTTGAGATACGAAATAATCTACTTTATTGTTATCTACAATAGTATAATTTCTCTTACCTTGCGGTAATTTACAAGGCATATATTGATTTTGTTGAATTTTATAAGGTTGTATTGCTATGTAATTATACATTTGGAATTCCTTATGAATATACAAACGGAGGTCCGTTTTTAATTTCGAATAAAATATTATCTGCTATTACTTTCAATTCTTCTTTTGGTTTTCCGTTTTGTGCTTGTTTGTAAAATTCCTCAACTAATGGTTGTATCGCTGCTTCTTTTTTTGATTTAAAGTTTCGAAGTTCTGTAGATATTAGTCTGTTTTGCAATTCTACTTCAGTTTTAGCATTAAGTTTTTTTACCTGAACTTCTTTTATTGCATCTCCGGCAAGTTTTCCGCCATAGCTGAGTGCAGTAATTCCGGTTATCCCAAAGAATAATTGTTTAAATTGCTTATTATTTGTATCTAAAAGCCAGTTGTAGAAAAATGCTCTATAGTCATCTACGTGAGAATAGAATGTCGGTTTTGGGGTTCCATCGCCTCCAATTGTTTCATTTACTTTTGTAGTAGATGTTTCTGCTTTTTTTATGAGTCTTTGCGTAAATTCATCGACTTCTGATTTATCCCATTTTAAATTTTTTAAGTATTCTTTTATCGTATCGGAATGAGCATCTATTGACTGAAAATAGGCTTCCAGTAATTTTTTATCAGTTTCTTTTGTTACTTCAGAAGAATTTTTTACTATTTCTTTTATAAGATTTTTTCTGTTTTTTGCATAATCTTCTAAAAGTGATTTACTTTTACTTAAGTTTTTTAGTGATAAATAGCCTAAACCTACTATTGTTGCAACAGTAGTAGCTCCAAGAAGGAAATAATTTAAGTTATTATTCTCAGAGTTATTTTTTTTGTTATTATATTTACCTGTAAACCGAAGATGTTTGCCAAAATTAGGAAGAATTTTTTCTTTATCATCAGATAAATATTTACTGAACTCTTTGGCTTTTTCTGATAACATACTTCGTGTAATTTGGATTTTGCCTGCGAATGATTGTGTTTCTATGTCAATTAGTTTTTCCTGCATGTCTTTTTGAATATCTGCTTCTCGTTTTTTTACCCAAACATCTTTGAAACCGTCAAAGAAAGTTTTTCCCATAAATCCCATTGCGCTTAATGTCAGTACTCCTGTACCTGCAAGAATTGTTTTTCTTGTCGGGCTTGCAATCATTTGGTAAAGAGCTTGATGTTTTTCATCATTAAGTGCTACATTTCTTGTAAGTTCAGGTAATCTTTTTTCATTTGATATTTTAAGGTTTATTTTTGTGTTTCGTTTTACAAATGCAGATAATAGGGTGATAGCACCCATAACCCCTACGGCTATTGCGCTAATCGGCAGAATACTTTTTTCTGGAGAATTATTTTTTTCATATAATCTCGATGGCATTTTGGAGTTTTCTGATATTACAAGCGTGTCACAGGTATCTTCAAGATTTACCTTGCATTCAGGGCAATCTTTTATGAAATTGTTTACTAAAACCCCTTCTTTAGTTTCGTTGTTTGCTCGTTTTTGGGTTGTTGTAAGATTTCTTTGTTGTCTTAAAGTTTCACTGTCACGCAGCGGACTAATTGTCATTTTCTTCTAAATCCTTTTCATTTTCACTTGTAAGCTTTTTATATAATTTGTGTATGAAAGTTCTTAATTCAAAAGCTTTTTTAGTTTCATCGATTTGTTTGTCGCTATTATCAGAGTCTGCAGGTTGAAATATTGAGAAAATAGATTTTATTTTCTTTTTTATTTCTTTAAAAGTTTCTGATATTTTCTTTTCGATAGATGCCTTTAGTTCACCCATCATTGCTGTTAATTTGTCAGAAATATCTGCAAGTTTCTGCTGAATTGTCTGAATTGTATTCGAGATAGTTGTAGGTATATTAGCAATAGTTTTAACTATGTTGCCTAATACTGTGTTTAATACAAAATTTACAGGTTTTGCAATTATCGCAGGAGTATTGTTAGAAAAAAATTGTGCAATATTTGCTAATTTTTGGCTTGAATTCATTAAAGCATTTTGGAATGCTTGAACATTTTGTGCGAAATTTTGCGCATCTTGTTCTCTTTGTAATTTTGCATTTTGTTGAGCTTTTAAAAATGCTCCTATTGCCGCACATTCATTCCAGCTCATTTCTCCCGGTTTGGCTGAAAAATCAGCTTTTTTCATGCCGCCTCCGCCTCCCATTCCGTTACATATCGGGCATGATCCAAGTGGTAATCCGTGAGGACAAGTTCCAACTCTTGCGCTATTTGTTTGTACGGCTGTAAGTGACATTAAAAAATCCTCTTTATGTTAATTGCATTAGAGGACAACTGAGAAAAATATATCTTATTACCGATGCTCGCAGTAAATAAGTTTTTCTGAGTATTCCGGCTTTTACGGTTGCGGCACAGCTGGAGATATTCACTCCATTCCCTCTATTGATTAAAGAATATTATAATTATTTTTTTGAGTCAATTATTTATAAATTAAA